>SYFI01000068.1 GCA_005800465.1 Actinomycetota bacterium
CACGCGCCTGGGCTTCGGGTCGAAGGTGGTGGTGACCGGGGACATCACGCAAGTGGATCTTCCCCGTGACCGCCGGTCCGGTCTGGCGGACATCGAGAAGGTGCTCGGCGGTATCCCCGCCATCGAGGTCGTCCACTTCTCGCACGAGGACGTGGTGCGCCACAAACTGGTGCAGCACATCGTGGAGGCCTACCGGGTGCATGAGGAAAGCGACAATCCCTGGGGTGGCACACGCTGATTGAGATCGAGGCATCCGTCGCAGACGGTCTGGCGCCCGTCGACCTTGATCAGCTCGCCGATCACGTGCGGTTTGCCTGCGCGCGGGTGGGTATGGAGCGTGCGACGGTGGGACTGATGGTGATCGGGCCTGATGAGATGGCACGCATTAACGGTGAGCACCGCGACAAGCCCACGCCCACCGACGTACTGTCATTCCCGGTGGATGGCCCCGAGGCCCTCGACTGGCCGGATGATGGCCCGCCGCCCGAGCTCGGCGACATCATCATCTGCCCAGCTGCTGCTGAGGAGCCCCTCACCACACTTGCGATCCATGGCCTGCTGCACCTGATGGGCTACGACCACGAGACGGACGACGGCGAGATGCTGGCCCTGCAGGATGAGATCGTGGACGCATCGGACGCCCGTTGAACGACGACGAGCAGCGCCCGGTTCAGCGGCTGCTGCGCCGCCCGCGTGCCGGGGCGCTTCCGCGTCAGGGGTCGCTGCGGTGGTCATTCACGTGGGCCTTCGAGGGCATCGTGTTCGTGCTGCGTACGCAGCGCAATATGCAGTTGCACGTGGCCGCGGGTATCGGGGTGTTCATTCTCGCCCTGGCCCTTGGTGTAAGCCGCCTCGAGTTGCTGGCCCTCGTGGGCGCCGTGGGCCTGGTGCTTGTGGCCGAGATGTTCAACACGGCGATCGAGGCGGCGGTGGACGCCGTGGTCACCAGTTACCATCCCCTCGTGAAGGTGGCGAAGGATGTGGCAGCCGGTGCCGTGCTCATCGCCGCAGCGTGTGCGACGGCGATCGCCTATCTGGTGCTCTACGGGCGGCTCACCGAGCCAGGGCGCAATCTCCTTCGCGGAGTGCGTCAGGCACCCACTCATGTGGTGCTCATCGCGCTCGCCGTCACGGTACTTGCGGCAATCGCGATCAAGGCCTACGTGGGCCGGGGCACTCCGCTACGGGGCGGGTTCCCATCAGGTCACGCAGCGGTGGCATTTGCCGGGTGGATGGCGATCACAATCGTGGTGGCACCATGGACACACGCAGCACTCGTCTCCACCCTTGCCTTCATGATGGCGCTGCTCGTGGCGCAGTCACGGGTTGAGGCGGGGATCCACTCAGCCGTCGAGACAGTGGCCGGCGCAATGCTGGGTGCTGGCGTGACGCTGATTCTTTTTCAGATCTGGGGATGACATGACGCCGCTTCATTCAGGGCTGGTTGCACTTGCAGGCCGCCCCAACGTGGGCAAGAGCACGCTGGCCAATGCGTTGGCGGATGCCCATGTGGCGGCCGTGAGCGACCGTCCCCAGACCACCCGTCGTCGGGTGCTGGCGGTGGCACGGGGGGAGGGGTGGCAGGCCGTGCTGCTCGACCTCCCGGGGTTCCAGCGACCGGCGGATCGCCTGACTGAACGCATGCAGGACACGGTGGACCGGACGGTCGGCGACACCGATGCGGCACTGTTTCTCCTCAATGCGGCAGAAGAGGTGGGCAAGGGCGATCGGTTTATCGCTCACCGGCTCAAGGCCAGTGGCCTGCCCGTGGTGATCGTGGTCAATCAGGTCGACCGCGTCGAGGCCGACGTGGTGGCACGGGTCATCCTGCAGGCCTCCGAGTTGCTGCCCGACTTCGTGGCGCTGCACCCGGTGAGCGCGCTTACGGGCGAGGGGCTGGATGCGCTGCGCGAAGAGTTTCCGGCGCTCCTGCCCGAGGGGCCGTCGTACTTCCCCGATGGCGTGAGCACCGACCAGACGCAGGACGAGATGGCGGCGGAGATGATCCGTGAGGCTGCTATTCAGCGCATGCGTGACGAGATACCCCACGCGCTCGCTGTGCACGTGGAGGACATCAGCGACGCGAAGGAGGGCGTGCGCATTGAGGCCTACATCTACGTGGAGGCCGAGAGTCAGAAGGGGATCGTGGTGGGGAAGGCCGGCACGATGATCCGCGACATCGGTACCCAGGCCCGAATGGTGCTGGCCGACTTCTTCAAGCAGCCCGTGCACCTCAACCTTCAGGTGAAGGTGAGGCCCAGATGGCGGCGCGATGACGCCATGCTGGACCGCCTCGGCCTATAGCCCTGTGCCAATGGGGAGTCGCCCCGATCTCCCTATACTTCCGCGCCATGTCACGACCCCGCGACGACACGGCACGATGAGGGCCCGCGAACTCGCGAAGAGCCTTGACTTCACGCTCGTACGGGCGGGGGTCACTGCCAACGACGTGGCGATTCACTGCGCCACGGCGTCGCGTCTGCACGTGGCCAGCGTGGTGGTGCCCCCGTCGAGCGTGGCGATGGCGGCCGACGCACTGCGCGGCGGTGATGTGAAGGTGGGCACCGTGGTGAGTTACCCGTTCGGGTTCGACGACACGTCCGTGAAAGCCGCGGCGGTGCGTGCTGCAGTAGTCGCCGGCGCACGCGAGGTGGACGTGGTGATGGACATTTCGGCGCTGTTGGCAGGGCGCTTTGGAACGGCCCGCGCCGACCTCGGCGCCGTGGTGAATGCTGCGCGTGGCGGTACCGGCGCCCGCGTAATGGTGCGTGCGGTCCTCGAGGCCCCACTGCTGGGCGAGCGCCTTCTTCGTCACGCCTGCGGCGTGGTTGCCCTGGTGGGCGCGGACTTTGCGGTGACCGCCACCGGGGTCGGGGGCGAGGCCCGCACCCAGGACGTGGAGATCATGCGCGAGGCGCTGCCAGCCGATGTGGGCGTGATCGCAGCCGGTGCGGTGGGTGACCTTGCGTCCGCCATCGCCCTGCTGGATGCAGGAGCGCAGCGGTTTTCGACGAACGCCGCCCCTGTGATGGTGGACACCCTTATGGGCGTGGCCGCGTGAGCGCCGTGCCGGGCGATCCTGCGATCCGTATCGCCTTCGGCGACGACGGGCTCGTACCCGCTGTTGTGCAGGACGCCGACACCGGTCGCGTGCTCACACTGGCGTGGATGAATGCCGAATCACTGGGGCGCACGCTGGAGACCGGCCAGACCTGGTTCTGGAGCCGGTCGCGCCAGGAGTTGTGGAAGAAGGGCGCAACCAGCGGTAACACGCAGATGGTGACCGGCGTGGCCACCGACTGCGACGACGATGCCATCGTGGTGTCGGTGCGCTCCGCGGGCCCTGCATGCCACACCGGTGAGAACAGCTGCTTTCACGTGCCCCTCAGCGGCCCGGTGGGTGCCGACAATGCGCCCTACGCCATGCTTCCCGACCTCGAGGCCATCGTCCGTGCCCGCGCGGCCGAGGCCGACCCCGAGTCGTCGTACACGGCAGCGCTCATTCACCGTGGTATCGACACCATGTGCACGAAGATCGGCGAGGAGGCCACCGAGGTGGCCATCGCGGCGAAGGGCGAGGAGCGCGACCAGCTCATCTATGAGAGCGCAGATCTGCTGTACCACCTTGTTGTGCTGTGGCAGTCGCTCGACGTGCGCCTAGCGGACGTGGCCGAAGAACTGGCATCGCGGAGGCGGGAGCAGGGGTGACCACCCTTCGCATCGACGTACCCGCGCGCACCCCCGGGGCGGGCATCGCGGTGACCCCTTCGCTGGACGAGGTACGGGCGCTCTCCTCGCAGTACCTTCAGGTGCAGGTGGTTCATACGTATCTCGCCGACTGCGAGACGCCGGTGGGCGCCATGCTGAAGTTGCGTGACGGTGGTCCTTGCTTCCTGCTCGAGTCTGCTGAGGAGGGGCAGCGCATTGGCCGGTACTCGATGCTCGGCATCGATCCCCAGGCCATTATCCGCGCCGAGGGCGGACGTCTGATCATGCGCCGGGACGACGGCACCGAGACCGAACTCGACGCATCTGATCCGTTTGGCGCAGTGCAGTCCGTGGTGCTCGATGCAGCGGTGGCCCCCCCGGCAAACGAGATGGCGGTTTGGGGTGGTGCCGTGGGCTTCTTCGGGTACGACCTGGTGCGCACGGTGGAGCACCTGCCCGACGTGCCCCACGACGATCTGGCGATTCCCGACATGGTGATGATGGTGACCGGCCCCGTGGTGCTGTTTGACCACCTTCGACGGTCCATCACCATCATGGCCCCGTGCCCGGTGCAGACGGGTATTGACTCGGCCCCCGCCTACGCGGCCACCATTAGCGTGATTGAGGCGATCAAGGAGCGCCTGGCTGGCCCGGTGCCGGCGCCGACACCTCATGTCCCCGCCGAGATCGGGGCGGTTCTGAGCAATATCGGCCACGACCGGTTCTGCGCCGGGGTGGAGGCAGTACGCGAGTACGTATACGCCGGCGATGCATTTCAGGTGGTCCCCTCGCAGCGGTTCTCAGTGCAGACCGACCTGGAGCCCTTCGCCATTTACCGCGGCCTGCGCACGGTCAATCCATCGCCGTACATGTTCTTCATTGACACCGGCGATGTGCAATTGGCCGGGTCGTCACCCGAGATGCTGGTGAAGGTGACAGAGGGCGTCGTTGAGACCCGTCCCATCGCCGGTACCCGCCAACGCGGTGTTGACCGCGCGGAGGATCTGGCGCTGGCCGAAGAGCTGTTGGCCGATCCCAAGGAACGTGCCGAGCACGTAATGCTGGTGGACCTCGGCCGTAATGATCTGGGTCGTGTGTGCGAGCCGGGAAGCGTGCGGGTGAAGGATTTGATGGTGGTCGAGTACTACAGCCACGTGATGCACATCGAAAGCAGCGTGGTGGGGCATCTCGCCGAGGGGCGCCGGGCTGTGGATGCGCTGCGCTCAACGTTCCCGGCGGGCACGCTGAGTGGTGCCCCCAAGGTGCGGGCACTGGAGATCATCGAC
>SYFI01000069.1 GCA_005800465.1 Actinomycetota bacterium
ATGCCCGGCAAGGTGAACCCGGTTATCCCTGAGGTCGTCATGCAGGTGGGCGCCCAGGTGATCGGCAACGACTCCGCCATCACCATCGGCGGTACGCAGGGCAACTTCGAGTTGAACGTGCGCATCCCGCTGATGGCACGCAACCTGCTGCAGTCGATCTCGCTCCTCACCAACACGGTGACGGCATTTCGCGAGAAGTGCGTCGCGGGCATCACACCGAACTTCGAAGGTCTTGACAAGCACGCGGAGGGCACGTTGGCCGCTGCTACCGCCCTGAACCCGTACATCGGGTATGACCTCGCCCACGAGATCGTGAAGGACGCGACGAAGACCGGCCGCTCCCTGCGCGAGGTTGCGAGGGAGAAGGGCGTGGACGAAGAGACCCTCGAGAAGGCGCTCGACCTGAAGAAGATCGCCCAGGGCGGACTGATCTAACGACGTCCGGCGGGGCAGACCGGGGACGATGGGGAAGGCCTGCTGGTCGGCTCCCCATCGCCCCCGATCGACCCGTGCACTTTTGTCACGGCGACTGACCCCCACGGGGGTCTGACCCCAATTCGGCCGGCACCGCTGGCCCCTCAGGCGCCGCCCTGCCTGAAAACCAGATCACATGCAGCCGCTTCACACTCCCGCGCGCTTGTGCGTGCCTTCTGTCACGGCGACTGACCCCCACCGGGGTCTGACCCCGTTTGCCGGTGAGCCGTTCTCTTGTGCATTTTTGTCACGGCGACTGACCCCCACCGGGGACTGGACCCCCACGGGGGTCTGACACCACCTCGGCTAGGTTCCCCGCACCTGTCGCGACCATTCCTCGCCTGCGGCGATGATCAACTCGCGCAGATTGGCCTTCGGTGTGACGAAGGGGGGCGGATCGGGCAGCAGGCCCACGAGGTCGGTGCTCACCAGCACTTGTCCGTCGCAAGCGGTGCCGGCTGCGATACCAATGGTGGGGGCTCCGACGGCGGGGGAGATGCGTTTTGACACGGCAGGGTCGACAGCTTCGATCACGATCGCGAAGCAGCCGGCCCGGTCGAGTGCCACTGCGTCGGCGACAAGTTGATCCGACTCCGCCTGGGTGCGGCCCTGCTTTCGGTACCCGCCCTCGGCTGTCTGGGGGAGAAGGCCGACATGTCCCATCACGGGAATGCCCGCCGCGATGATTGCCTCCACCTGCGGGATCAGGGCACCCTCGAGCTTGACCGACTGGGCCCCGGCTGCGATGAGGGCCATGCTGCTCAGAACGGCTTGCTGGGGGGTGTCATAGGTGTTGACGGGGAGATCGCCCGTGATGTGTGTGCGGGTGGCGCCATTGGCGACTGCCCGTACGTGGTGCTGCATCATCTCCAGCGACACTGCGCGCGTGGAGTCGTAACCCAGTTCGACCTCGCCCAGGCTGTCCCCCACCAGGATGATGTCGAGACCCACCCCGTCAAGCGCGAGGGCCATCGGGTAGTCGTACGCCGTCAGCACCGCGAGGCGCCGGAGGCCCTTGGCCGACCTCAGGTCGGCCGCAGAAAGGGGGGCTACTCGACCTCCCACATGATCGGGACCAGATCCTCGACCATCTCGGTGACCCGGTTCTCGGAGTTCACATGCACCACTGTGGGCTCGTAGTGCTCGCCGAGTTCCGACTCATCAAACTCGGCGTACGTCAGGATGATGACCAGATCACCTGGGTGCGCCAGCCGTGCGGCGGCACCGTTGAGGCATATGTCGCCCCGCCCGTGCGGGCCATTAATGGCATAGGTCTCAAAACGCACACCGGTGTTGATGTTGAGCACCGACACCTTCTCGTATTCGCGGATGTCCGCGAGGTCGAGCAGGTCGCGGTCCACGGTGATGCTCCCCACGTAGTTCAGGTTGGCATCGGTCACGGTCGCGCGGTGGATCTTGCTCTTCAGCATCATGCGTGCTCGGGGCACTGCGGTCCTCCGTTGGGTGGGAACGGGCAACTGCCGGTTGTCAATCAATCGCGCCGGGCCGACGCGGGCTGCAACGCACAGGAGGGACGGACCCTCCAGGCGTGAGATGGGAAGAAAGGTGTCGGGGTCGACCACCGCGGCGTACTCGGGCTCGCAGCGTGGCTCTGCGCGCATAGAAGCCATGGCGGCTTCCTCAATCCGCGCCCCCTCGCACTCGCCCTCCTCGGCGAGTGATGCGGCGTCGGCAAGGGCGCGTGACAGCACCACGGCCGCGGCGCGGTCGTCGGTGTCCAGATACGCGTTACGGCTACTCATTGCCAGTCCGTCGCGCTCACGGATGATCGGGGCCACGATCATCTCGATGTCGTCCAGATGCAGGTCGCGCATCATGCGGCGGATCACGGCCACCTGCTGAGCGTCCTTCTGGCCAAAGATCACCCGATCGGGACGTACGGCGGTGAGCAACTTGGCCACCACGGTCGCCACGCCGGCAAAGTGGTGGGGACGGATGGCCCCCTCCAGCACCTCGGCCGGACCGCCCACGGCCACGGTCATCGCGAAGCCATCCGGATAGACCTCCTGCACCGATGGCGCCCACACCAGATCCGCGCCAGCCGATGCGGCGAGCTCGAGGTCCCGGTCCTCGTCGCGTGGGTACGCCGCAAGGTCCTCGGTGGGGCCGAACTGCGTGGGATTGACAAACAGCGACACCACCACGGCGTCGCCTGCGTCGTGCCCAATCCGCATGAGCGACAGGTGGCCCTCGTGAAACGCACCCATCGTGGGCACCAGAGTGATGTGACGGCCCTCGGCCCGCAGTGCTCTGGTGGCAGCCCGCAGGTCCGCAATCGTGCGGACCACTGCGGGACGCGGGGCCTGAGGCGTGGTGTGAGGTGAGGTTGCGGTCATCGTCAGAATGGCGACTGGTTGACCATCGTGGGGGAGCGCGCAGGGCGACGCGCCCACCGATTTTGGGTGGGCCACGCCGAACCGGACTCGCTCCAGTCCCCCACGGGGGTACCAGGCTTCTCGCCGTGCTCGGATGCGGCAATCTAGACCGCCCGGTACCCATGTAACAAGGGCGTGACGTGAACCCGTTGGGGCGTCCGGCACCGCACGTAGCCTCATGCGGTGATGAGCGATTCCGCCGTCCGTGCGCAGGCCCTCGAGCGACTGGCGCAATCGCTGCGTTCCTGCACGCATTGCGCCCTTGCCGAGGGGCGCACAACCGTGGTTGTGGGGGCTGGCGATCCCGATGCCGACCTCATGTTCGTGGGTGAAGCCCCGGGCGCAAATGAAGACCGCACAGGCGTCCCGTTTGTGGGTCAGGCCGGCAAGTTGCTCGACACCCTGTTGGAAGGTATCGGCCTTAGGCGTGATCACGTTTTCATTGCCAATGTGCTCAAGTGCCGGCCTCCCGGCAACCGCGACCCGCTCCCCGCCGAGATCGATGCCTGTCAGGGGTACCTGGCCGAGCAGGTGTCGCTCATCCGGCCCCGGCTCGTGTGCACACTGGGTAACTTCGCCACCAAGCTCATCTCGGGCCGCCCCGACGGCATCAGCACGGTGCATGGGCAGGTGCAGCAGGTGGAGTTCGGCGGGGTGGGTATCACCCTGTTCCCGGTGTTCCATCCGGCTGCCGCGCTGTACACACGCACCATGCTCGGCATGCTTCAGGAAGATTTCGCGCGCATACCTCCCCTCATCGGGCTGAACGGGCGCTCTGCCACCGGGCATGCTCCGCATGCCACCCGAGCCACCCCCGATGCACCCGCCCCATCCCAGATGGACCTCTTTTGACCTCCGTGGCCGAGATCACCACTCACACTGCCGAGCAGACCGAGGCAATCGGTGCCGTCATCGCCTTGTTGCTCGTGGCGGGTGACATCGTGCTGCTGCGGGGTGACCTCGGCGCGGGTAAGACCACCCTCGTGCGCGGCGCGGCCCGTGCGCTCGGGGTGGAGGGTCCCATCACCAGCCCTACCTTCACCATCGCCAACGCCTACGTGGGTCGCATTCCGGTGGCCCACCTCGATGCCTGGCGCCTCTCTGACCCGGATGACGAAGAGATCGGACTCGCCCTTGAGGCCATCGGTGAGGATGGCGTGGCGTTCATTGAGTGGCCCGACTCCATCGCGGCGGGTCTGCCGGAGCCCAGAGTTTCGGTTAATATTGAGCATGGGGGCGGGGATTCACGGCTTCTTCGCATGACGGGTCGCGACCCGGGTACCGATCGATCGCTCGGGGAGCTCGTTGACAATCTTCGCGCTTGACACCGCAACGCCCACCCCGTCGCTCGCGCTCGTTGGAGACCACGGCGTCATCGCCGAGCTGTGGCTGGGCCGTGTGCCCGGGGGCGGCCGTCGCGTGCTCGAGGCGGCGCACCACCTTCTGGGCGCATGCGGCGTGGTACCCGCAGACCTCCAGCAGATCGTCGTTGGCGTTGGGCCCGGGGGCTTTACGGGCATTCGCATCGGCATCGCCACCGCACTGGGTCTGGGTCAGGCGCTTGGTATTCCGGTGCACGGGGGGTCGAGCCTCGAGGCACTCGCCCTCGGCGCCACTGTGGCCTGCAGGGAAGGGGAGTTGATCGCGCCTGTCATCGACGCCCGGCGCCGGGAGGTGTTCGCGGGCGCCTATGCGGTCGATACCGATCGCGGCCTTCAGCAGGTCATCGCACCGGCCGCGTGGGATCCAGCCGATTTCGCCCACGCCCTCGCGCAGGCCGGCCCGGCAGTGATCGTGGGTGGCGGTGCCGCGCTTGTACCTGCACTTCCCACGACCCGGCTGGCTCCCGAGGGCCCGGTGCAGCAAGTGCGTGCCGCCCTGCTGGTGGCGCGGGTGGCCCAGGAGGGACCGATGCCAGTGGTGCCCCAATATCTGCGCCTGCCCGACGCGGAAGAAAAGCGCCTCGAGCGTCTTGCCGCAGAGGCGCGGGCATGACCCGGGCGCCGGTGGGAGCCACCAAGGTGCGGGTGCGACCGGCAAATGGCAACGACCTCGACGCCCTCGTGCGCCTCGAAGCCCACAGCAATCCTGTGCCCTGGGGCCGGCAAATGATCGCCACCGAATTGGACCGTTCGCAGGGCGCGCTGTTGGTGGCGACCGAGCGGGGTGAGGTGATCGGATACATCTGCTGCGCCGGGCAGGGTGACTCGTGGCATGTGCTCAACGTTGCTGTTGATAAAGGGTGCAGAAACCGCGGCGTGGGCGCGCAGCTGGTCGACACCGCAATCGCAACGCTCCACGGCAACCCGTTTCGGCGTTACACACTCGAGGTCCGCGTGTCCAACGAGCCCGCCATCCGCTTGTATCGCAGTCGTGGGTTCACCGATTCAGGCGTGCGGCCGCGGTACTACTCAAATAATCAGGAGGATGCACTGATCATGTGGCGTGAGGAGGGGGAGACACGGGCATGACCGGCGTCGTGCTTGCCATCGAGACCTCGTGCGACGAGACGGCCTCCGCCGTGGTGGATGGTCGCCGTATTCTCTCCAGCATCGTGGCGTCGCAGGCCGAACTGCACAGCGTGTACGGCGGGGTGGTCCCTGAAGTCGCCGCACGCCACCACCTCACCACGGTCAATGCGGTTGTGGATGAGGCCCTGCGCGAGGCGGGGGTCTCCCTCAACGACATCGCGCGCATCGCGGTCACTCGACGGCCTGGGCTCATCGGGGCCCTGCTCGTGGGCGTGGCCACGGCCAAGGCACTGGCGTACGCCACGGGCAAGGACCTGGTGATGGTCGATCACCTTCACGGCCATATCGCGGCGGTATGGCTCGAGCCCCTCTCGCTCGATGCCCCGTTTGTTGCACTTACGGCATCCGGTGGCCACACCCGCATCGACCTCGTAGACGACTACGCGACGCCGCAGCTGCTGGGCCAGACGCTTGATGACGCCGCCGGTGAGGCCATCGACAAGGGTGCGCGACTGCTCGGCATCCCGTACCCCGGCGGCCCCGGCCTCGAGGCGCTCGCCCGCGAGGGCGACCCGACGGCGTTTGACTTTCCCGTTGGCCTTCGGGGTCGCGGTCCTGGGCTCGACTTCTCGTACGCAGGGGTAAAGACTGCGCTGCTCTACGTGGCGCGCGACCTCGGTGATGAGGGCACCACGGCCCGGCGGGCCGACCTTGCGGCGTCGTACCAGGAGGCCATCGTGCGTCCGCTCGCCGATCGTCTCATGCGTGCCGCTGAGATCCACGGTGTGCCAGCCGTCTCCATTGGCGGCGGCGTTGCGGCGAATGGCCGGCTTCGTCATCTGGTGGAAGAGGGCGCGGCGTCACGCGGTCTCAGAGTGGCCATTCCCGACCGTTCACTGTGCACGGACAACGCCGCCATGATCGGTGCGGCGGCGGCGTTCAGCCCAGCCATACCGTGGCCCCGCTACGTAGGTGAAGACGCCATTGCCACCGCCCCTCCGGGAGGTATCGCCGCATGAGTCACGCGCGTCGACGTCGCCGCCATCTGGCGGGGCGGCTGGGTATCACGCTGGCGGTGGCCGCTGCAGTTGTCACGCCCGCGGTGTTCGTGGCCCAAACCGGTGCGGGCTCGGGGAGCGATTCTGAGCGAGCGCTCCTCGCCGCAACGGCGTGGCACGACTGGGTTGACGGCCAGCGCGCACCGCAGGTAGTGCCGCCGGGCGACACCGAGTCAGCGATCATCGTCCTTGATGGCGACTCCATCACCGATACCCCGCAGGCCGACCGCGCCGCCGCACTCACACGCATTCAGGCCGACCAGCTCGCCGTCGAGGCATCTGTGCAGGGCATGGGCGGGCTCGTCACCCAGCGATACCGCACGCTCATCAACGGGCTTGCGGTGCGGGTCCCCACCGCGCGCCTCGCGGGGCTCGGGGAGATTCCGGGTATCGCGGCGGTCGTGCCTGTGCAGTATCTGGCGCCCGCCGCCGCGACCACGTCGGATGCCGTCCCCACGGGCGACGGAGGGCAGGAGACACCGCCCCTTGCCCCCGCTGGCAGTGCGCCCGCCCACGTCGCGCTCATCGACACCGGTGTGGACGCGTCTCATCCCTGGCTGGGTGGGGGTATTGGCCCCAATCGGCCAATCGTGGGCGGATTTGACCTCGTACAGGTCGACTCCGACCCATCACCCGACCCGGCTGATCCCGCCGCCGAGGCCCACGGCACACAGATCGCCTCCATCATTCTGCGCTCGCCTGCGCTGGCGGGGCTGTCCCCTCAGCAGGTGCCGCGCCTTCTCGCGCACCGCGTGACGGCACGAGAGAAGGTGGATGGCCAGGTCCGCACCCTCGCCCGGTCCGATCGGGTACTTGCGGCGCTTGAGATGGCCGTCGACCCGAATCGCGACGGCATGGCGTATGACCATGCCGATGTCATTGCACTGGGGCTGGCCCGCGGGTTCGGTGGTGGGGGCATCGACCCGGTGGCCCGTGCACTTTCGGCTGCCAACCGAGCGGGCGCCGTGGTCGTGGCGCCCGCGGGCAACGACGGGCCGACGGGCCTCTTCCCGGGTTCGGTGGGCGATCCGGCCTCAGCCCCGGGCGTACTTACCGTTGGTGGTGTCGCGGGCGCAGGAGGTCCACGCACTGGCGATCTCAGTGCATCGGTGGGCCCCGCGGGAGCGATGCTCGAAACGCTTCCGCTGATGGGCGCCGACCCCGGTTCGGCGGCGTTGGCAGGCGCCACTCTTGTTCCCGCCAGCGGCGAATCCGGTGTGGGTACAGGGCTCGACACGCGCGACTTCGCAGGGCCTGATGGCCGCAGCACCATCGCCGGTGCTGCCGCCTTGGTCACGCGAAGCGGTGCTCCCATTCAAGAGGTTGCGCGCCGCGCTGCCGCCGCGGGTGCCGTCGCTCTGGTGGTGTGGGATGAATCCGGCACTGGCGCCTTTCCGGGTATCAGTGGTGGGTCGGCTGCGCCTATTCCCATCGTCGGTCTTGGCCCGCAGCAGGGCGCTGCGCTCATCGACCTGCTTCGCAAGAACCCCTCGATGACGGTGTCCATTTCACCCAATGCGGTGGCAGACGCGACCCCGGCTGTCGCATCGTTCTCGTCACGCGGGCCGTCGGCCTCTGGTCGGTTGGAGCCCGATCTGGTCGCCTCCGCGGTGGCTGTCGAGGCGGCGTTCCCGGGGACTGATTCCGGGGGCATTCCGCTTCAGGCGCCGCTCAGTGGTACGTCGGCCGCAGCAGCAACCGTGGCTGGCGAGGCCCTGCGGCTTCGTATTGATCACCCGGGGTGGACGCCGGCCGATATACGCAGCGCACTTGTGCAGTCAACCGGTCAGGTGCCGGGGGCAGGCGCTGTCGATCAGGGCGCGGGGCAGGCACCCGACGCGGCGTCGCTGCCATCTCGGGCGCTTCCCGGCGTGTCTATCGACCCGCCCATCATCAGCGGGCCGCGCTCGCGTCGTGACGACACCCAGATGGGCTTCACCGTGCACGACCTCACCGGCACTGGCGGTACCTACCGCGTACTTCAGCAAGGTGATGACGGCGCGTACGCACCGATCGGCGGCGTGTTCGATTTGGCGCCCGGCGGGCGTCACCGTGGCACCGTCACGATTCCGCGCGGCCCCGAGCGCGGCGACGGAGTCTTCCGCGCTCGTATTCTCGTGGTACCCGATGGGGGCCAGGTGGCCGCGGGTTCGGCACTGGTGTGGTCGGCACCGGTGGTGCCGTCGCCACAGGCCGCACTTGGCGTGCCCACGATCGATACGGGCGGGGCGGGTATCGGCCAGGTGACAGTGCGCGTCGGTATGCGCGATTTGCGTGATGAGGGGCTCGCGGCGTTCACGCTGCACGATGTCAGCCTGTCTCTGCGCCCCGTGGGCGGCGGCGATGCCATTCGGATGACCGGTGCGGAGCCCACAGGTGACTGGCCAGCCTCAACCTACCGCCTGACCCTCTCACAGCGGGATGCCCGGGGTATTGAGGTGCCCCCTGGTCGGTATCGGCTCGTGGTAACTGCCGGGGGGGCGGGGGGAGCAGAGCTGCGCGCCGTATCTGCACCATTCCGGGTCCGATAATGACACCGCCTACGGTATGCGCTTGCGGCGTCAAGTGTTGAGGGGTAGTTTGTAACTTCCTGATACAAGCGGTGAATGGAATCCCGTGGCAGACCAACTCACACTCGGAGTCGCAGCACGGCTCTCTAGGTACCTGCAGGTGCTCACGCAGGCAAAGCGGATGGGGAAGACCTCCATCTCGAGCCAGGCCATCTCCGAGTACACCAATGTAAATCCCACGCAGATCCGGCGTGACCTCTCGGGCTTCGGCAAATTCGGGAAGCGCGGCGTGGGCTACGACATCGATACGCTCATCGCGCAGATCCGCAAGATCCTGCGCACGTCGGGTCAGCACAACATCGCGCTGTTCGGCTCGGGCAACTTGGGCCAGGCCATCGCCGGGTCGGGCGCATTTGCCGACCATGGATTCCGCGTCTCGGCCATGTTTGACGTTGATCCCGACAAGGTCGGGCTGCGTATCGGCGATCTCACCGTGCGCCACTACAGCGAGTTGCCCATCGTTGTTGAAAACGAAGGTATCGAGGTTGGCGTGCTGGCCATCCCGGCCGCGGCCGCGCAGCAGGTGGCCGACGACCTAGTGTCATCGGGCGTGAAGATCATCTTCAACTACTCCGATGCACTGCTGTCGGTCCCGAGCGACGTGACCGTGCACACATCGAGCCCGGCCGTTGAGCTGCTGTACGCGCTGTACTTCTACCTGAGCTGAGGCAGCCGGCTCAGGCCGCTGGTGGTACGGCCACCGGAATGCCGTCGTCTCCCACATGCACCATGGTGAAGCGGCCGGTGGTGCACAGTTCGCGTGACCCATCAGCGGGGTTCTCGCGGTGCACTTCAACCGCCACCACCATGCTGGTGCGCCCCACCGACTCCACGCGGGCGATCAACTCAACAAAGTCCCCCGAGAAGATGGCCGTACGGAACTCGATTTCGTCAACCTTGCGGGTGACGCATGTGCCACGCGCCCGCCGAGTGGCCGCCTGGTAGGCCGCACGGTCCATCCACGCCATGAGAGTGCCCCCGAAGAGGGATCCCATGTGGTTGGTGTCGCCGGGGAAGACGATCTGGAGGGAGCGGGCCTCAGACATGTGGTCAGCCTATCTCGTGATGTGTGTGTGGCGTCGCCGTCTGCCGAGGCTGCGATGTGCCTGCGCAACGGGTCGCAAGCGGCGGATCGCAGAGGTCGTTACCCTTCGGACATGACCCCGAATCAGGCGCGCACGGCACGATGGATCATGGTGGGTGTGATCGCCGCCGCTGCCCTGTCCGTCATTGGCCTCGGGCAGAGCATGTGGTGGGTGGCGTTCCTCGTCGTGCTGCTCATCATTCTGTCGTTCGTGTTCGGGCGCTTTGAGGCCAGGCAGGATGAGGACCCTTCCGGCCCGACCTAGCCGCACCGAGGCGGTCCGGATGCCGCCCGCCGGCGGCAGTGACCGTCGTTTCTCGAACGAGCGCCACAGGCGCCGGATTCATCGGGTTGCACATTCGGGCCTCTGGCTTATTGGGTCGGACCGCCGGAACTCGCTTCTGGCGGTGGGGGGTGGCCTCTGTCGGCATGGCGCTCTCCTGCGCTAGCGCGGGGGGGCAGCCACGGCATCGTGGGTCAGCTCCAAAATAGTGGCACGACCGACGGACGTTGACGGCGCCTGACGCCTTGCCCGACCCCCGAAGGAAGAGGTGGGTGAAGGGCGCATGAAAACCCCGTCAGAATGGTCTTCCTAAAGTAGCGGAGGAGGG
>SYFI01000070.1 GCA_005800465.1 Actinomycetota bacterium
CTCCGGCTACACGGCCAAGTTGGCCGGCACCGAGGTTGGCGTCACAGAACCGCAGACCACCTTCAGCACCTGCTTCGGCTCGCCGTTCCTGCCACAGAAGCCCAACGTATACGCCGAGATGCTGGGTGAGCGCCTCGACAAGACCGGCGCGGTGGCCTATCTGGTGAACACCGGGTGGACCGGTGGCCAGTACGGAATCGGTTCGCGCATGCCCATCAAGGCAACCCGCACCCTGGTGCGCGCCGCCATCAACGGCGAACTCGATAACGCCGAGACGCGTCAGGACCCGATCTTCGGCCTGCATGTGCCGGTGAGCGTGCCGGGCGTGGACCCGAAGCTGCTCGACCCCATCCAGACCTGGCCGGACCCCGCGCAGTTCGACGAGACGGCCCGCAAGCTGGCGGCCGCCTTCACGGAGAACTTCGCGCAGTACGAGTCGATGGTAAGCCCGGCCGTAGTGGCCGCGGGTCCGCTCGTCTAGTACCGCACCCCATACCGCAGTGCCCACGGGGCCCGCATGCCACGCGCATGCGCGCCCCGTGTGTTTTCAGAGGATCGCGGCGGGCCTACTTCACGCGCCTGGTCACCACCGACTGCGCCACGATGGTGCCGCTCTTCGCGCGTGCGGAAGTGGTGACAGTCCAGGTGCCCTTCGTCACACCAAGCCGGCGGGCAAAGGTGCGCTTGATCTTTTTCTCCTTGCCAGTGGCTTTCACAGAGCACTTGGCGCACACAGCCTTCTTGCCCACAGCAATCGCTGACTGCCCGATACGAGTGGCAACTAAAGGCAGCGTGCCCCTGGTTGTGCAGACGGTGCCCGTGCATGTCATGCGCACTTTGAGCGCTGCGGGCTGCGCGGCCGGGGTCGATGTGGGGGCCACCTCCACCGTGACCGACACCGTCGTGCTGCCCGTGCCTGAGAGGTCGGTCATGGTCACGGTGGAGGTGGCAGTGGCTGCGTCGGTGGGTTTTCCGCTGATCACGCCGGTTGCGGCATCGAGGCTGAGCCCCGCCGGCAGGGCCGGGCTCACGCTGAAGCTGGCGATGCCAGTATGCCGCACGGTCGGGGTGAGGCTCGTGATCGGTGTTCCAACCGTCGCGGTAATCGCCCCCGGGTACGACACCGATGCGGTGCCGAAGCCGTAGATCACGTAACTGGATCCGGCGCCGCTCGGCGAGGAGGGGTCTGCGTAGAGCGCACCCACGATCACGTCTGCCCGGCCGTCACCGTTGACGTCTCCTGCAGCGGCGACTGAGTAGCCGCTGAAGTCACTGGTAGCGGCGCCGTCGATGCGAAAGCCACTGGATCCAAGCGAGGCGAGATCGATATTCGATGGGGAGGCCGTGCCGTAGATCACGTAACTGGATCCGGCGCCGCTACGCGAGGAGGAGGCTCCGCCGTACGCACCCACGATCAACTCTGCCCGGCCGTCACCGTTAACGTCTCCTGCTGAGGCGACTGAGGAGCCGCTTCTGAATTCGCTGATAGGGAAAGTCGGCAAGACGTCGGCTCCAGTCAAGGTGACGTTTGCCTGGGTGAGCAGGTCGGCGGTGCCCTGCTGCTGGGGCAGCACCCCGAGCCCGAGCGCAACGGCGCTCAGTGCCGCCAGGCATGCGCCAGCTGCGAGGGGCAGTCGAAGGTGGCGCCAGAGGACGGAGCGGGTCGTCAGGGGATCCTCATGTGGAGTTCGGCATAGTTGATACTGCGCACATGCGGGCAGATGCCGCCATGGGGAGGGTCTTGGGGCTCGCTACCTCACGCGCCTGGTCACCACCGACTGCGCCGCCGGCGAATAGCGCGCGAATGTGCGCACGGTTGTGAGATTGATGGCCACGGTGTCCTCGATACGGCGGCCATAGCCACCGGCCAGGCACACGGCCACCGGCACGCCTTGCTCACGCATGGCGTCGCGCACCAGGCGATCGCGTTCGGCCAGTCCCCTCATGGTGATGGCCAGCCTGCCCATGCGGTCGTCCTCGTACGGGTCGGCACCGGCGAGGTAAAAGCAGATGTCGGGGCGGCCGCGCTCGAGGGCCACAGGCAACATGCGGGCGACGGTCTCGAGGTAGCGGTCGTCGCCCGTGCCGTCGGGCAGGTCCTCCTCCACGTCACCGGGCACGCGCCGGAATGGGTAGTTGGCGCCACCATTGATCGACATGCACGTTGCATTGGGGTCTGTCCCCAGCATCGAATGTGTGCCGTCGCCCTGGTGAACGTCGAGATCAACAACGAGCACGCGCGAGATGGTGCCGTCGGTGCGCAGGCGGCGGGTGGCAATCACCACGTCGTTGAACGAGCAGTAGCCCTTGGCCGCGTCAGAGAAGGCGTGGTGGGTACCGCCACCCAGGTTGATGGCCGCGCCGTCCTCGAGCGACGCACGTGCCGCCGCGATGGTGGCGCCTACGCTTCGACGCCCGCGCTCCACCAGCCCCGGCGACCAGGGCAAGCCGAAGGCCTTCAGTTCGCGCTCGCTCATGCAGCCGTTCTTCACGCGGTCTACGTACAGCGGGTCGTGCACCAGCAGCAGATCGTCGTCGGTGGCCGCGTCGGCCTCGAGTACCTGCGCGATGCTCTGGGCCTCGATGGCCTCGCGCAGCATGCGATACCTGCCCAGCGGAAACCTATGGCCCTCAGGTAGTTCGTAATGGAAGCGGTCGTGTGCGTACGCGCGCAGCACGGGTGCCTACCGGCCGGCGAAGTCGGGGTCCCGCTTCTCGCGAAAGGCCGCGAGGCCCTCCTCGATGTCGGCGCTCTGGAATGCCCGTTGACGCCAGCGCTCGGCGATCTCGGCAGCCTCAGACGGCGGTGCGTCGGTCTCGATGGCCTTGATGACGGCGCGCATGCCGGCGACGGCGATGGGACCGTTCCTACCGATCTCCATGGCGTCGGCGAAGGCGAGGTCACCGAGTTCGAGGCGATCGACCACGCGGTTGACCATGCCCATCTGCCGGGCGCGCTCGGCATCCACCGGGCGGCCGGTGAGGAAGAGTTCACGGGTGTTGGCTGCGCCGCAGGCATCAACGAAGCGGCGGATGCCCTCGGCCGCATACACCCAGCCCAGCCGGGCCGGTGGCATGCCAAACCGTGCTCCGCGTGATGCGATGCGCCAATCGGCGGCCATGGCGATCTCAAGTGCACCACCAAGGGCGTTGCCATTGAGGGCGCACACCACGGGCACCGGGCACCCCTCGACGGCGGCGGCGGCACGCCCGAGCAGGCGCTCGCCACTGCGCACTGCATCGGTGAGTGCGTCTCCATCGCGCACCTGCAGGTCAACGCCGCCGCTGAAGTTGCGGTCGCCGGCACCGGTGAGCACCACGGCGCGGGCATCGCCGAGGGCCTCGGGATCGAGCGCCTCGGCGAGCGCCTTCAGCATGGGATCGTCCAGGCTGTTGGCCCGGGCCTCATTGGCGATGGTCACCACCATCACGTCGCCATCGCGGTCGGTATCAATACGTCCTGCCGGAGAGTCAGCCATGCGGGTACTCTAGGCGGTGCCCGGGTGGCCGGGGGTCGCTACGCGACGCGGGCGAGATGGGCGAGCAGGGCATCGGTCACCAACTCGGGTGCCTCCTGCTGTGCCCAGTGGCTCACGCCCGGGAGCATCACCACCTCAAGTGGGCCGGTGACCTTGGTGATTGACCGCTCAAGCAGCAGATCGCTCATGTAGGCGTCGTTGTCGGCCCATGCGATGGTGGTGGGCACGGTGATGGAGGGCATCTGCGGTGGTGGCTTCAGCCAGTTCTCAGGTGGGATGTTGGCCCGGTAGTACTCAAGCGCTGCGGTCATGGCGCCCGGACGCATCAAGGCGTCCTTGAAGATACGGCGGTCGGCGGCCGGGAACGTGCCGGGTGCGGCGGTGTCGAACACGAACGCCTCGAGGTTGGCGGCGTCGTTGTTGAGCAGCCACTCCTCGGCGACCCCGGGGAACTGAAACAGCAGCATGTACCACGACTTCTGCTGCTGTTCGGGAACCTGGCGGCACTCGGCGCTCGCCACCGGGTGAGGCGAGTTGAGGATGAACAACGAGCGCACTACCTGTGGCGCGAGCGCTGCGGTGGCCCAGGTGAGGCTGCCACCCCAGTCGTGGCCTACGAGGTGCGCTGATTCGAGATCGAGCGCACTGATGAGCCCGGTGACATCACCCACCAGATTGGGGAAGGCATATTCGGCGGTGCCCTGTGGGCGGTCGCTCTCGCCGTAGCCGCGCAGGTCGGGGACGATGGCACGGTAGCCAGCGGCGGCCAGTGCGGCGGCCTGAGTGCGCCATGAGTACCCGAGTTCGGGAAAGCCGTGCCACAGGATGACCGGTAGGCCACCCGGCGGGCCCATCTGCTGCACCGACAACGCCACCCCACCAACGTGCACCCTCGAACGCGTGGCTGCGGGGATATCTCCGATGGTGCCCACCTCAGACGTCGAGCGCGGCCAGATCGAGCATGTCGGCCACCACGCGGTCAAACCCGACCCCGGCGACTTCGGCGGCCTTGGGCAGCAGACTGGTGTCGGTCATGCCCGGAATGGTGTTGACCTCGAGCACCCAGAAGTGGCCCTCAGCATCAAGGATGAGATCGACGCGGGGGATGCCGCGGCACTCAAGCGCACGGGCGGCGGAAATGCTGATGGCGGCAGCCTCCTGCACCAGAGCGTCGTCGAGATCGCCCGGGGCCCGCAGCTCGCACTCGCCTGGGGTATAGCGGGCTTCGAAGTCGTAGAAGTCCCGGCCGATCGGGACGGCCTCGATAACCGGCAGGGCCCAGGGCTCGTCGGTCATGACCACCGACACGGCGAGTTCGCGCCCGGGGATGAGTCGCTCCACCAGCACCCGGTCGTCGTAGGCCATGGCGTTGAGGATGGCGCCACCCAGATCGCCGGGCTCGCGCACCATGGAGATGCCGCGGGCCGATCCCTGACGCGCCGGCTTGACGCACAGCGGAAGGCCAAGGCGCTTCTGAATCTCGGGCAGGGTGTCGGCAGCCCCCATCTTGCTGAAGGCCTCCTTGCCAAATGCATAGCCATCCGGCACTGGCACGTTGGCCTTGCGGAAGAGCGCCTTGCTCACCACTTTGTCCATGGCGCGCTCGCTGGCCAGTACACCCGAGCCCGTATACGGGATGCGGAGGATCTCGAGGATCTCCTGCACGGTGCCGTCCTCGCCGCCGCGGCCGTGGAGTGCAATGAAGGCCACGTCGGGGCGCTCGTCCCGCAGCACCCGGACCAGGTACTGGTCGGCGTCAACCGGGATGACGTGGTGGCCGAGGCGCGCGAGTGCCATCTCCACATTGGTGCCAGATCGGAGCGAGACCTCCCGCTCCAGCGACGAGCCGCCCTTGAGGACTGCGACCCGGCTCACGACCGACCGGGGTTCAGGGCGTCGTGCAGCGAACAGAACTCGCTGACCACCTCACCGAGGCGACCGATGCCCTCGGTGATGAGGCTCTCGGAAACGCCCGAGAAGTTGAGGCGCATCGATGAGCGGCCACGGCCGTCGAGGAACGCCGCCTCGCCGGGCACGAAGGCCACGTGGCGCTCAAGGGCGCGGGCCTGCAGGTGCTTGGTGTCGATGTAGTCGGGCAGCGTTGCCCATACGAACAGGCCGCCGCGCGGGCGGATCCACGAGGCGGTGCTGGGGAACCTGGCCTCAAGCGCCTGCAGCATGGTGTCGCGGCGACCACGGTAGATGCCGTTGAGGCGCGCCACGTGGTCGCGGTAGTCGTTGCGCTTGAGGTACTCGGTGACGAACCGCTGGGTGAAGGTGGACGAGCACAGGTCAGCCGCCTGCTTACCCAGGTTCATCTTGCGCAGCACGGCGGGCGGGGCCACGACCCAGCCCACGCGGATGCCCGGGGCAAGGATCTTGGAGAACGTGGAGAGGTAGACCACCCAGCCGGCGCCGTCGTCGAGCTCGTACAGCGTGGGGAGCGGGTCGCCCTCGAAGCGGATCTGGCCGTACGGGTTGTCCTCGATGATGAGCAGCCCATTGGCGTGGGCGAACTCGATGAGCCGCTGACGGCGCTCGAGCGACATGGTCACGCCCGCCGGATTCTGGAAGTTGGGGATGGTGTAGAGGATCTTGGGCGGGCGGCCATCGGCCACAAGGCGCGCGTGGGCCTCTTCCATCAGATCGATGCGCATGCCGTCGTCATCAAGCGGGATGTGTGTGACGTCGGCGCCGTATGCCGTGAAACACGGCACGGCCCCCGGATATGTGGGGCCCTCGGCAAGAACCGTGTCGCCGCGGTCAACGAACGTGCGGATGCTTAGGTCGATGGCCTGCTGGCCGCCCGAAGTGATCATGATGTCCTCGACGCGAGCGTGCGCACCCTCCTCGGCCATGATGTTGACCACGTGCTCGCGAAGTTCGAGCATGCCATCGGTGGGCCCGTACTGCAGCGCAGACGCCAGGTAGTCGCGGCCGAGGTCTGCGGCGATGTCGTCGTAGATCTCGCGCGGGAATACCTCGGTATCCGGAAGCCCACCGGCCAGCGAGATGATGTCCGCCCGCTCGGTGATGGCCATGAGGTCGCGCATGGCCGACGACATCGTGCCGGAGGCGAGCGCGGAGAACCGCGAGTCGTAACGCGCAGCATCGGCAGGGCCGACCAGCCGTGTCTGTGGCGGGAGCGGGGTCCCGGTGCCCGGGTTGTCGGTCAAGTCATTTGTGCTCATAAGAAGGGGTCGAAAGACCTCGCATGATGATACGCCGCAAAGCGCCCTGCCCCTGCCGCGACGGCTTAGGAGACCAAGACCGACCCCCGGGGTCAGTCCCCGGGTGGGGTCAGTCCCCAAGTGGGGTCAGTCGCTGCGTCAAAACTGTGCCAGAGGAAAAGTTGGCACTTTCGTGCGGGTTTTCGGGGCCGCCCATGCGTTATCCCGGTACGACATTCAGCCCACAAGCGAGGTAGCAAATGGCACGACCACTTCGAGAGGTCCACCCGGGCGAGGCGTACCACGTGACCGCCCGGGGCTCCAACCGCCAGTCAATCTTTCTAGATGGCGAGGACTGCCAACGGTTCCTCATGCGGCTCGGCAGAACGAGCCAGCGGCGGGAATGGTCGTGCCTTGGGTATTGCCTTATGGGGAATCACATCCACCTGGTGGTGAGGGGTGATCACGGCGCCATCAGCGACGGAATGCGGGACCTCCTCGGTGGGCACGCAAGTTCCTTCAACCACCGACATGGCCGCAGCGGACACGTATTTGGCGATCGCTTTCACGACGTCCACGTCGGCACCACCCATCAGATGCACGCCGTTCTGATGTACGTGGCGCTCAATCCTGTGAGGGCCGGACTCGTGTCACACCCCGATGATTGGACGTGGAGTAGTTACGCGGCGATGGTGGCTGGTGTCATTCACCCCGGAACCATTGACCTCCCCTCGCTGCACGGATTATTTGGAGTAGACGATGGCGGCGCGTGGATCGCCCGGGAGCGGATCATCGACCTCGTGCGAAGAGGAATCCCCGAGGCCGCTGCTGCTGCTCGGACGAGGCGTGAACCGGCAGCGGCCGGGGTCGGTCCCCGCCTGGGGTCAGACCCCGGGTGGGGTCAGTCGCTGTGACAGGGGGCGCGCGGAGGGTGGCAAAGGTATCCGGGGCGTGCCTTACCGCCACAGTCGGACCGGGGGGCTTTGCTAGCCTCGGTCTTCGTGTCGGTCAAGGACGAAACCGCGGGTGGTCGCTCCCCGTTCACGATTTTCCGCATTCCGGACCCTCGGCGCGTCAACCGCTCCGACTGGATGCAACTCGTTCGGTTTCTCGTGGTCGGTACGTCCGGCTACGTGGTCAACCTCGCCATTTTCAGCATCGCGCTGCTCATGGGCGTGCATTACATCCCGGCAGCCGTCGTCGCGTTCGTCGTTGCGTGGATGAACAACTTCATGCTCAACCGGTACTGGACGTTCCGTGCGCATGCCGAGGCCATGGTGGGTCAGGGCGCCCGGTATCTGGCCGTATCGGTGGTTGCGCTCTTTACCAATCTCATCATTCTGCAGCTGCTTGTGGATGCGGGACTGGGCGAGACGCTCTCGCAGGCCATCGCGATCGTGCTCGTGACGCCGCTCAGCTACCTGCTGAGCCGTCGCTGGTCTTTCCGGTAGGTAGTCGGAGAAGGCCGTGAGGCTGCGAGCGCCGGTGACCGGGCTGGTTGCCGCGCTGGCGCTGGTCGCTGCACCATCGCTCAACGCCGTTGGCCTGACCATCACCACCCCCGCCGAGGCGCTGGCCGCGGTGAGCGGTGAGCTCAACGGCATCGCCGCAGGTGCAGCCGCCCTTCAGGCCCAGGCGAGTGCACGTGCAGCCGGCAAGACGCCGTACACCGCAACGCTGAGCAGTGAGGAGGCGACCACCCTCGCCAAGGCCGACCAGCGTCTGAGGGATTGGATCGCCGACCACCCCACCCACCGCACGGCATCGGAGCTTCAGGACAATGACCATCGCTGGAAGGTCTCGTTTATCAGCGGCCCGAAGACCGCGGAGGTGGTGGAGGCCGAAGTCTACGTGCGCGACGGGGACGGGTCGATCGCGGAGGTGCGGGTAGGCCCGCAAGTGGCCTGGATGATGGCCCGTGGATACGAAGGTGCGTTTGGCCGCGGTGTCAACAACCTTCGCGTATGGATCCCGCTGTGCGTGGTGTTTCTTCTGGTGCTGCTTCCCATCACCCGCCCGCGCAGCATGCGTTCGTGGCGCACCCTCGACCTGCTTGCCCTCTTGTCCTTCAGCATCTCGTGGTGGTACTTCAACAACGGCGACATCTTCACGTCGGTGCCCTTGCAGTACCTGCCACTCATCTACTTGCTGGCCCGCATGGTGTTCATCACCATCCAGCGGGCCCGCGCGGCCAAGGGCAGGGGGAGGGAGGCCGAGCCGGCCGATGCCACTTCCACGCGCACCTCCCGCCGACCGGGTCTGCCCGGCTGGATGCCCACGTGGCTCCTGGTGACGGTGTTGGTGGTGCTCCTCGCGCTGCGCTGGGGCCTCAACGCCTTTGACAGCAACGTGATTGACGTGGGGTACGCAGGCGTCATTGGCGCGGATCTCATCCAGCACGGGACGACCCCATATGGGAACTTCCCCAAGGACTGCGGGCAGTGCGACACCTACGGCCCGCTCAACTACCTGGCCTACGTGCCATTTGAGATCGCCGAGCCCCTTCAAGGCAAATGGGATGACCTGCCGGCCGCGCACGCCGCCGCCACGCTATTTGACGCCCTGGCGCTGCTGGGGCTCTTGGTGGCCGGATGGCGACTTGGTGGACGGCGCCTGGGGCTCACCCTGGCCATCGCATGGGCGGCGTTCCCGTTTACCGCGTTCACGCTATCGAGTAACTCCAACGACGCCCTGATCGCCGCGGCCCTGGCCGGGGGCCTTGTGCTCGCCGCCCGCCCCATGGGCCGGGGGCTCACGCTGGGCCTTGGCATCGCTGCCAAGATCGTGCCCGTGGTACTTGTGCCGCTGTGGGCGCGCCATCCATTTCCGAGAGCCAACCCGCAGGGGGGCAGGCGAAGGCTGATGGCCTACATCGGTGGGCTCGTTATCGCGGCGCTTCTCACCGGATGGGTGCTGTTTCTCGACGGGCTCTCGGGGGTGACGGCTTTTTGGTCACGTACCGTCGGCTATCAGGCAGGCCGCGACTCGCCATTCTCGATCTGGGGCCAGCACCCGGATCTGGGATACGTGCACATCGCCCTCATGGGGCTGGTTATCGTCGCCGGGCTCGCGGTAATGCGCTGGCCACGGCGCATCGACCTGGTGCAGTGGGCCGCAATCGGCGCCGCGCTGCTCATCGGCTTTGAGCTCACGCTCACGCACTGGTTCTATCTTTACATCCCTTGGTTTCTGCCACTTATCCTTGTGGTGGTGGTGCCAGAGTGGCCTCGCCGCGAGCGGGACCCCATTCCCCCGCGCACACCACCAGGCTTCGACACCGCCACGCAGCGAGAGGCAACCACCGCATGAACCCACGGCTGGAGAAGTGGCTGCCGCTTTGGCTGTCTGTGCTCGCGGTGCTTGTGTGGATCGGCCCGCTGCAGTGGATGGCCGCGTACGTCTCACAGATCTCCGACGTGCCCATGTATCAGGCCGTGTACGACCACATGAGCGCCGGGGAGATGCCCTACCGCGACTTCCCACTTGAGTACCCGCCGGGAGCCGCGGTGCTCTTCTGGATCACCGGCGTGTTGCCGGGCGCATTCGGTTTCACCTTCGCCACCCTCATGCTGTTCTCGCTCATCGCCACAGTGATCGCGGTGACCCTCACGGCGAAGGCACTCGGCATGTCACTCAGGCGACAGATGGCAGCCGGTGCGGTGGTGGCGCTGTCGCCGCTCTTGCTGGGAAACCTGCTCACCACGCGGTTCGACCTGCTGCTCGCCGCACTCACCGCCTGGATGCTGTGGGCCGTGGTAACCGACCGAATGACCATGGCGTGGGTCATCCTTGCCGTCGCAATCCTGGTGAAGTTGGTGCCACTGGCTTTCATCCCGGTGCTGCTGATCGTGCACTGGCGGCGCCATGGCTGGCCCTCGGTGGCCCGTGCTGCGGGATGGTGCGCGGCAATCGTGGCTGTGGTTGTGGTGCCGCTCATCATCACCACCCCACATGGCTTGTGGGGATCCATCTCGTACCACCTCGACCGGCCCCTGCAACTTGAGTCCACCGGCGCGGCATACCTCATGAGCCTGAGGACTCTCGCGGGTGTGCCGCTGGCGGTGGAGAGTTCGTTCGGCTCACAGGGCCTCGCCGGCGATGGACCCCAGTTCGTGGCGCTCATCTCCACCGTGGTGCTGGTGGTGCTCGTGGCCACTATCGCCTACACGCTGTGGCGCCTGCTGCTCACGAGCCCGGCCATGGCCGACTCAAGCCTGTTCGTTGCCGCCATCGCCACCACATGCATTGCGCTGCTGGTGGCGGGCAAGGTGCTGTCGCCGCAGTTTCTCGTGTGGATAATCCCGGGGGCAGTGCTCGTGGCCGGACGCATGGGACGATGGGCCGTGGGCATCAGCGTGGCAGCACTGCTTGTGACGCAGGCCTACTTCCCAGACGGCTACTGGCATCTGGTGGCGTTGCAGACTCCACAGATGGGCATTCTCATCCTGCGCGACGGGCTGCTCATTGTGCTCATGGCACTGTGCTGGCCAAGGCGTGCGGTGGCCACGGCCGCCGAGGAACTGTCATCCGCCTGAGACAGGCGTCGCGGATGTCGAGACAGAGCAGGGGTGGGCCATGCTCCGGGGAAATCCCCATATCGTGCTCCGCCCCATGAACATTGCTCTCGCACCCACCACCGCCTGCGCGCTCATCGCGTGCACCGTGGCCACGGCACAGCCGGCGGTCAACGCGGCGGTGTCCCCCGTCAGCATCACGGTGCCCACCTCGCGGCTGCAGGAGACCACCGTGCGGATGACCCGCGCTGACGGCACCGTGGAAGCCACCCTCCCACCGATCCCAATCGCCACCACCCCGGGCACGGTGACCATCAAGTGGAATGGCGGTCATGGCACCGGCGGTACTGGTCGACCTGTGCCCGATGGCGACTACCGGCTCGGCGCCACGCTCACCGACGGCACCGTGGTGGCCGTCACCCCACCCTCCATCACGCTGGATGCCACCAACCCCGCGCCGGTGCTCACCCCAGCGGTGCCCACCGTGCCCAATCGGCAGACCCTGGGAATCCCTCTCCGCCCCGGCGGCGCCTTGCAGGTGCGGGCAATCGTCAAGCGGCCAGGGGCGGATGGGGTCACCCTTGCCACCGGCGCGTGGAAGACGGCGGGCGACGTGCTCCAGCTTCCACTCGCACTTCGGGCCAACCGCATCGTCGGGTTGGTGTCGGTCACCGCGGAGGGCAGAGACGCCGCAGGAAATATCGGCCTGAGCGCGCCCGTGCTGTGGTCGGTGCAGCCCCCAGGGCTCGGCACGGTCATCGTCCACCGCATCCAAACCCAGAAGCCGCTGGTGGCGGTGACCGTTGATGACGGGTACGGCCCCTCCGAGGCCATGCGCATGATGGCCAGCGCCCGCGCTGCCAAGGTCACCATTACCTTCTGCTTCAACGCCATCAACCAGAGCCGGTGGAGCCAGAGCTTTCGCGACACGCTGCGCACCGCCGTCACTGACGGGGTGCTCGAGGTGTGCAGCCACGGCTATTCGCACGCCACCGGCGTAAGCACCACAGAGGCATTCGGCAGGTCGGACCTCAAGCGAAATGCACCATGGGATGCCCTGGCCGGGTACAGCACCGCACCGTTCTACCGTCCGCCCTTCGGTGCATACGGGTCGGGCCTGCGCGCGGCCGCAGGCGCCCTGGGCTACCGCTACGTGCTGATGTGGGACGTTGACACCAACGACTGGCGGGGACCGCCACCCGCGTCGGTGATCACGCAGCGTGCAGTGGGTGGGGCCCGGCGCGGGTCAATCATCCTCATGCACACCAAGCCCAACACCGCGGCCGCATTCCCCGGCATCCTGCAGGGGCTCAAGGCCAAGGGCCTGCGACCGGTCGGGGTCTCTGAGCTGTTCGCCGCCGGCCGTCCCGGCTGATCCGACTCAGCCCGGGGTTTGCTTCACCCGGCCCCACAGGGGGGCCAGACGGGCAAGTTGGTGCGTGGGGGGCTCATCGTCGGTGAGCGACGGATGGCCCTGCACCATGCCCGCCAGCGCGCGACCGGTACGTGCCTCCCACTGGGATGCGTCCCGGGCGAGCGACCTGCCAAGAGCGTGGGGCAGCGGCGGCCGATCACTCGCCACCAGCAGCACGTTGCCCGAGGTGCGGTGTTCCAGCACGGCGGGGTCAGCGATGAGCGCCACCTCGGGAAAGTGCTGCAGCATGCCGGCGGCCATGGCGCGCGCGAGTTCCAGCGGCTCAACGTCGATGAGGTTCATTGCGTAAAGGCCTCCCGGGCGCAGCACCCTGCGCACCTCGGCCACGAACTCGCGAGTGGAGAGCGCGTGCGGTGCCACAAGACCCACGAAGGCATCCACAACCAGCAGGTCGAGCGCGGCATCGTCGGTTGCCAGCACGGCGGCGCGACCATCCCCCACCGTCACATCGAGGCGGGGTACATCATCAAGTGCCAGATGCTCGCGGGACACCTGCACGATTCCCCCATCGCGCTCCACCACGCGCACCCGTGCCCGTCGACGTGTGGCCACGAGATACCGGGCCAGGGTGCACGGGCCACCACCGATCTGCAGGGCATCAAGGCGATCGCGATCGCCAAACAACGCATCAATCACCACAACCAAATGGCGCAGGTACTCGAACTCGATGCGCGTGGGGTCATCCAGGTCCACGTGCGAGGCCTCTACCCCATCCATCAGCAGCAGCCGACCGCCGGGGTGATCACGATCGGCCCGGATCTCCACCGTCACGAAGTCGGTGGCAATGGGATACGGAGGTGCCGGAGGAATGCTCACCCCCGCATAATGCCCGGCCACCGGGGTCAGTCCCCGGGTGGGGTCAGTCCCCGGGTGGGGTCAGTCCCCGGGTGGGGTC
>SYFI01000071.1 GCA_005800465.1 Actinomycetota bacterium
CAACCATCTCGACGTCGAGAGCCGCGAAGCCCTGGAGGACGCCCTGGGCGCCTACGACGGCACGATCATCATGATTTCGCATGACCGTGCGCTCATTGATGCCGTGGCCACGCACACCCTGTCGCTGGAGAACGGCACCGTCGTGATGCGTCCGGGCGGGTATGCCGACCTCATTGCCATGCGCGAGGAGGATGCCGAGGAAGCAGCCATGTCCCCCCCGACGCCCGTGCAGAAAGAGGTCACGCCAAAGCCCGTCAGAAAAGGCGGAAGTGGTCGGATCGCGCGTGATGTTTCAAGAATTGAGACCCGCATCGCGTCAATTGAGTCCGATCTGCGTGACGTTGAGGGGCAGGTTGAAGCCGCCGGGGTCGCGGGTGATGTGGACCGTGTGATGGAACTCAGCGAGCGCCACCGCGCGCTGCAGGAGGACCTCGCATACGCCCTCGCCGAATGGGAGCAGCGCGCTGCACTGCTGTCGGGCGCGTGATTGACGCCCCAGCCGGCGCCGGAATTCCTGAGGGTCTGCTCGTGCGGTTGGAGGAGGTCGCCCGCCGCGTGAAGGTGCCAACTGGCGGAGAGGTCGTGATTGAGGACTCATCCGGGCGCGTGGGTGTTGTGTCGCACGGCCAACTCGCAGTGGCGGTGCTGGGCCACGCGGGGCGGATGCATACCATTGCGTTCCTCGAGGAGGGTGATGCGCTTGTGTTGCCGGGGGACGCGTGGCCGGAGGCGACGGGTGCCGTGATGCGGGCCGCAACGGACTCGGTGGTTCTCGTGGTGGTTCAGGAAATGACTGAGGTGCTGGCAGCCGATCCGGAATTGGGTGAGTGGATTGTGCACGCGCTCGCCCGCGCCGTGGCCGATCGCGAACGCTCAACGGCCATCGCCCTCGAGCCGAGGGTGGAGCGCCGGCTTCTGTTCAATCTTCGCCCATTGGGCGAGCACTGGGGGCGGGTGACGCCGGAGGGGGTCAGGCCCGACCTCAGGGTCACCCAGTAGGAGCTCGCCAACATGGTGGGGGCTGCCCGGGAGTCAGTGACCGTTGCGTTTGGGCGCTTGCAGGAGCAGGGCGAAATCGAGATACGGCAGCGCACGGTGATCATCCGCCGCATGGCCGATCAGCCCTTCAAGGCCACCGATATCGCGTAACGGCCGAGGGCGTCTTCGTCCCACCTCGTGAGCCGCAGTCCGGCGTCGGCATAGAGCGCGGCGACGCCCCCCTTGGTGAACTTGCATGAGATCTCAGTGCGGATGGTGCCGCCCTCGGGCACGTGAAGCCGGAGGTCGAGCCCGGGGAGGTCCCAGTCGATTGGGCGGCTGGCGCGCAGATGCATCTCGATGCGCGACGCACGGGTGTTCCATCTCGCCTCGTGAACGAACGCGGCGGGGTCGGCGTCGCCCATAAATGCCCGGTTGATATGTCGGACGATGTTCCGGTTGAACTCGGCGGTGACGCCCGGGGCGTCGTCGTACGCCCGCACCAGCACTGCGGGGTCGTGGGCCAGGTCGGTACCCATGAGCAGGGCATCGCCAGGGGCGAGCAGCCGGGCAAGGCGCCGCACCATCGAACGCCGCTGCGCGGGCTCGAGATTGCCGAGTGTGCTCCCGAGGAATGCCACCAACCGCGTGCCGCCCGCCTGCCGACCCGGGATCTTGCCCAGATGCCGCGAGAAGTCGCCGGCGATTCCGTGTACTCGCATGCCGGGATACGCCACTGCAAGCGCTGACGCGCTTCGGGCGATGGTGCCGGGGCTGATGTCGAAGGGGATATACCGGTGAAGGTCACCGGCACGTGCCATGGCGCCAAGAATCGCCCGGGTCTTGGTTGCGGCCCCTGAGCCGATCTCGACGAGTTCGGTGGGGTGCACGGCCTCGATCACGGCATCCATCCGGGCGCCGAGAAGTGCCTCCTCCGTACGCGTTTGGTAGTACTCAGAGAGGCCGGTGATGCGCTCGAACAGGGCACAGCCGGTGTCATCGTAGAACCACCGGGGAGAGATCGTGGGTGGCGTGGCCGAGAGCGAGTGCCGCAGTTCATCTACGGTGCGCCGGTCGTCGCCTGCTGCTACATGGCAGTCAAGTCGCCAGGGCCGCACGACCATCTGGATGGTGGTGGTCATGCGGTGTTCCACGCCAGCCTGAGGCCTGCGAAGATCTGCCGGCGTTCAGGAAGGTCCCAATTGCGGAAGGTGATTCGCGCTGCTACCGACTGGGTGGCCCACGAACCCCCGCGCAGCACCCGGTTTTCATTTCCGAAGAATGGCTCCGCGTACTCGCGGTACGGGAATGCGCGAAAGCCGGGGTAGGCATCGAATCGCGTGGAAGTCCATTCCCAGACATCGCCCATCATTTGTTCGCACCCGCTCGGAGCCACACCCGCGGGGTAGGCGCCCGCATGTGAGGGCCGGAAGGAGTGCGCGCCGAGATTGGCACGTCCTTCGTGGCCGGTATCGCCCCATGGGGCCCATACCTCATTGCGTGATGTGGGGCTGGGCCGGGCTGCCATCTCCCACTCGTGTTCGGTGGGAAGCCGACCGCCTGCCCAGCGGGCGTGGGCCTCCGCCTCGAAGAACGACACGTGGCAGAGAATTTCAGCGGGGTCTAGGGATTCGGTGCAACCGAACTGCGTGCGCTGCCAGCCGCCCTCACCGTCGGGCTGCCAGTGGAGCGGCGCCGTGATGTCGGCCTCGCAGCGCCAGGCCCACCCGGCCTCGCTCCAGTGCCCTGGGTGCGCGTAGCCACCATCGGCCATGAATTCGAGGTGGCGCCCGATGGTGACCGGATGGCGGTCGAGCAGGAAAGAGGCGACCTCGGTTGGATGGCAGGGCCGCTCGCAGTCCAGCGCGCCGTGGGCGCCGTCGGATCCCATCATCAGCGGGCCACCATCAATCGCCACCGGGTCGGGACCGGTGACAGGCGCGGCGGCCGGCGGAAGCGTAACGGCACAGGGCGAGAAGGTGCCCGCCGGCATGAGCTGGAGGGTCTGAAGCAGCGTCTCGTTGTGCTGCGCCTCATGCTGGGCCACCATGTGCCACACGAAGCCGCCGCGAGTGAGATCAGGGGCATCTTCTGAGAGGTCGGCACCCGCGAGAACGGCAAGAGCACGCTCGCGGGTGCGGCGCATGTATTCGCGCGACTCCTCGGCGTCGAGGATGCGGATCTCACCGCGCACGGCGCGCGGGGTCGCGAAGGCGTCGTAGGTGTCGGCCATGTCCGGGTGGAGCGGTGGGGACTGCCCCAGGCGCGTGACCAGCCACAGTTCCTCGTACGCGGCGATGTGTGCCATGTCCCATGCCGGCGGACTCATAATCGGGTCGGGGCTGCGCGTAATCCATTCCGGATCGAGCGGCTCCAGAATGGCGAGCGTGTGCTCTCGAACAGCCTCAAGGCGCTCTGCGATGGCATCCGGGGCAGGAGTCATGCGGGCATAATGTACGCCCTTGACCCTCAAGTGATGTGAGGACGGTCACATGACGGCAATTGTCATGTGCCCCTGCGGAACCCGCTCGGGACGCCTACTCGGTGGAGAGGTTGGGGTCGGCCTGCTGGGTGACGGGATAGATGGCCAGGAAGTGATCCTGTGGTGCCGCGAGCAGTACATCAACCTCGGCGACGGTGTCCGACTGTCCCGACTCCGCGAGGGCGTCGCGATAGAGCCCCAAGAGTTCGTCCACGCTCTGGAGATCGTCTTCATCGAGCGCGAGGATGCTGACCTTCGCCGCCTTGGAGAGGCGACGCCGGATGGCGGCCTCGTCGAGGTTCCAGTCGGCGTTCTGGCGCACATAGACCACGCCGCCGGTCATCCCCGAACACAGCCATGGTCCCGGGTCGCCGAGTACAACCACCCGCCCCCCGGTCATATATTCGAAGGCGAAGCCCTTGCAGTTGGCCCGAGCACCGAGGGTGCCAATGCGGTCGTCAATGGGGGCGTCAGGCTGTCCGCCGAGCACCATGTTGGCGCCCGAGAGGCGGATTCCCGCACGGGCATCGGCATTGCCCTGCACCAGGAAGATCCCGTGCGACGCGCCGTAGGCGAATGACTTGCCCACGTGTCCACCCACCCACTTGCCGGAGTCGGCCTGTCCTTTGAGAATACTGACCTCGCCTCCCACCGAACACTTGCCCACGCCGTCCTGTGCGCCACCCGCCACGCGGATGCGTACCCCGGCCACGTTGAATGCGCCGAGCCCCGATCCGGTGGCGGCGCCATCCGTGAACGACAGGTCAACCAGCGTGTCGCCATGTGCGTTGCCCGCGATGCGTTGGGTGAGTGCCGGGTCGGTGTGCAGGCCGGTCTGCGCACGGGCGATGACGCCCGCGAGATCAGTGCCGAGGTTGCGGTCGCGCGCGGTGGCGGTGGCCTCCTCGACGGCCAGCGCGCCACCCGCTGCGAGCGTGCTTGATGCGGTCTGCGGTGCCCGGTGAGGCGGGGGCGGGTTGAATGCGCGGAAGTAGCGCTCGCCATTCTCGGGCCCGGTGACGAAGCGCTCGCGGGTTGGGGTGAGCAGCCCGTCGAGGTCCATCTCCGAATGGTGGGTGATCTGCACCAGGCGATCGGCGTGACCCACCAGATCCTGGACGTGTTCGACGCCCATGTCGCCGGCGATCCGGCGCAATGCCGTGCCCATCTCCGTGAAGTAGCGCACGAGCGCCTCGACTGAGGGCTCGTAGACGCGCGGAATGAAACGCTTGACGCCTCGGTGCTTCGCCTCATCCTCATCCA
>SYFI01000008.1 GCA_005800465.1 Actinomycetota bacterium
CCGAGGATCGAAGTCGGACCCTCCCTTGCCGCCGCCTATTGGCATGCCTGAGAGCGCGTTCTTGAAAACCTGCTCGAACCCGAGGAACTTGACGACGCCCGCGTACACCGTGGGGTGGAACCGCATGCCGCCCTTATAGGGCCCGAGCGCGCTGTTGAACTCGACCCGGAAACCGCGGTTGATGTGGACCTTGCCCGTATCGTCCGCCCACGGCACACGGAAGACGATCTGCCGCTCAGGCTCGCAGAGGCGCTCCACGATTGCGTGCTCCGCAAGCTCGGGGCGTTTGGCCACCACGGGGCCGAGGCTCTCCAGCACCTCGTGCACCGCCTGGTGGAACTCCACCTCGCCCGGGTTGCGACTGAGCACAACCTGAAATGCGGGCTCAAGCTGCGGGTCAAGGGCGCTATACCCTGCCATCGTCGTCATTCATCCACCTCCACAGCCCTCGGGTGACGGGGCGCAGGTGCCCAGCACCCAATCCTAGGCACAGGGTACCGGTCGTGGGCATCTGCGACCGCCTCAAGCACTCGATAAGCATGGCATCGAAGGCGGTCGGCAACGTTCGGCGGCTGCGCTCTCGCGAGGCGGCCGGGCGAGTTGGCGCCATCGAGGGGCGTCTCCTCATCCCGCTGCTTGACGGGCGTGTATGCCGGAGGGGGCATGACACGGCCCATGGGACGATCGTGACGCCCTTGACGACATCCGGTCCCGGCACGCGGTAGATTTGAGTTTCTACGGATCGGAGTTGGTGCAGTGCGCAGACGAAACCTCATCGCCCTGACTGTCGGCTCAGTGGTGCTTGCAGCGCCAGCAGCGGCGAGCGCAGCCATGGCCTACATCACGACACCGCGCGACACCAAGGTGCAGGGACAGGTGACGGTCGCGAGCGACGACGGTTCCGGCGCGCGCGCCGTCGCCTCCGGTGAATTCGCTGCCATCTCGCCCGACGGCACGAAGGTGGCCTACCACGATTACGGCAATTTCAGCCAGCCCCCAGCCCCCAAGATCGGGGTGGTGGATATCTCCACCGGCGAGAGGGCGTTGCTCACAGGCGAGGAATGCATTGGCGACCTCATCTGGGCACCGAACTCGCAACTGATCGCGTGCCAGACGCAGTCGAGCAATGCCAAGGGGTATCTCAGCGGCAACGGCCTCGGGCTCGTCTCTGTGCCTCCCAGCCTCGCCGGGGTGGCCGGACTTGAGGTGAAGAGCTACATCCGCGCCCGCGGCAATGCCGTCGATCGCAGCGTGTCCTTCTCACCCGATTCCGCGAACATCGCATTTGGATGGCGGCGGCATTCGGAGGACGAGGTCGCTACCAGCCTGTACGTCGCACCTGTTGCAACCGCCGCTGCGCGCAGGCGGGTGCTCACGCGAGCCACCAATCCTGTGTGGGGAGCACCCGGCATCGCCGCATCACGGCAGGCGGCCGTGCGCTTTGCTCTCAAGGCCGGGGGTAAGTCATTCCCCATCGAGCGCGTCGTGCCCACGCAGATGTGGATCGTGCAGCCTGACGGCACCGGGGCGCGGCGCGTCACAGACTTCGAGTGGCGAGCGCAGGGATTCAACGCGGGGCTGCTCGCGGCGGCATGGTCGCCTGCAGGCACCCACATCGTCGGCACAGTCGGCGACGGTGCCGAACGCCAGCAGAGCCTCGCCACCATCAGCGTTTCCACCGGCAGGGTGCGACTCCTGATGAGGAAGACCACCGCGAGCCCGGTCGCCTACTCGGCTGACGGCCGACGCATACTCGTCACCACCGGATTCAGGGGCCGCCCGCAGAACATCCGGGTCGTCATCGTGAATGGCGGCGCACAGCAGACCCTCGTGGTGAACGCAGGCACAACATCGGTGAGCGCTGGCTGGAACGGCTGATCTGGAGTCGGTTCAGGGAGTGATTGACGCTGGGGGCCCCGTGACCATGCGGGGTCGCCGGTTCGAGTCCTGCCGCGCCCGCTTCGAGGGGCTCCGGTGCAGCCGCTACTGGGCCACGGCCTCCACGAACAGCTCCCACGCCATCACGTCGGGGTCGTCTCCCAGCCGGTAGTAGGTGCGCGCGTGGTCGGCTAACTCGGGGGAGTCGAAGAACACCACCTCCATGCGCGTGAGCCCAAAGCCCGCCTCGCGCAGCACCGCCCGCAGGCGCAGGGGGCTGTAGAAGATCTGCGTGAGGCCCTGCTTCTCCTCGGCGAAGCGGCACTCCTCGAGGTTCACCTGGTCGAGCATGCGCCGGTCGGGCTGCAGGTAGCCGAGCTCGAGCGGGGTGAAGATGGTCGTGAAGAACCCGGCAAGCAGGCCTCCCTCAGGCAACGCCTCGCGAAAGCGTCTCAGCAGCGCGCGGTTCTCCTCATCGAGGTCCGAGAGCACCGAGTTGATGGTGATCACGCAATCGCCCGACACGCCGCAGCCGTCCACCGCGATGTCGGCGCCCACATAGGCGATGCGCGGGTCACCGGTGCGGCGTGCCGCCACCTCCACCACCCCGGGGAAGTCCACGCCGGTGACCGACTCCACCTGCGGCACGCGCTCGGCGATGGCCTGCTGCAGGGCCACGTTCGATCCGCAGCCGGCCACGATCACCCGGCGGCAGCCCTCCCGCGTGATGGCGTCGATGCATGGCCCGATCACGCCCTTGTCCCGCGAGATGCTGAACACGCCCTGGTAGTCGTGATCGGCATGCTCGCTCTCCCAATACGCGCGACGATCATCCTGCGACATGCCGTCGTCGCCGCTGATCGGCCACTTCGCCATTCCGCCTCCTGTGCCAGCCGGGGGCATATGCCTACCTACGGCTCACAACATACGAGACCACGCGACCGGACCGCGACGCCCCCGCCCATCCCCCAGCGGCTCCTGGCCGTCGATATCCGGCGCTACCCACCGCTCATCATCCCCGGGCCCGCAGGTGCGGGTCCCGCCGGGCCCGTTCGGAGCTACCCGAGGTTCTGCCACACCAGCTGCGACACGCCCTGCACGGTCGCGATGCCGTAGCGGAACCCCGGGGAGTCCTCCTCGGCCACGGTCGGCGCCACATCGGTGCCCGTCGGGTTGCGCGTGGTGAGCACCGTGATCACGTAGTCGCGGCCCTGCCCGCGCACCCATCCGGTGCTGTTCACCTGCCATGGGCACTGCGCCGGGGCGGCGGTGCACGTCGGGAGCGGCTTCCAGCCGTTCTTGCGCGCTACCGACACGCCGGGGACCTGCTGGGCGTAGCCGGGTGCATCGCAGGCAGTGCCCCACGGCCCGCAGGTGATGCCCCAGCTCTGCCCGGGCTCCACCTGGCGCATGAGGCCGAGCGCGTAGTCGCGGGCGCGCGGACCAAGGACGGCCTTTCGAGGTTGAGCATGCGCCGCGCCATGCGCCGGCGAGCGCGGCTGCTGGTCGAGGCCGTAGGCCAGCACGCGCATCAGCTTCACCTGGTCGGCGGCCGACGTGGTGGTGTTGCCCCACCCGTAGTACGTGGGCGTCTGGCAGCCGACGCGGGTGCGAGGCATGCCGATCAGCTTGTTGAAGCGCTCGAAGGACGTGCAGCCGCCGCCGAAGAAGAACATCCCGGTAGTGGCGTCGTTGCTGCTCCCCGTGATCATGTCGGTCATGAGGTACTTCACCGAGTACGGGATGCCCCGGGGGATCGCCGTTCCGGTGTCCTCGTAGCGGCGCAGCCACCCCGAAAGGATGTCCACCTTCTGGATGCTGGCGGTGTACTGCGGCGCTGACCCGGTCGACACCGCGTGCGTCGTGCGGGTCGACTTGTCGAACACCGCAACCTGCACCACGCCCGCACGGGTCTGCAGGTACTCGCGCACGCCGTCGAGGGGGCCCGCGAGCGCCGCTGCCGGTGCCACGAGCAGGAAGAGAAATGCCGCGACGAGGGCGGGGCGGGCGCGCATCGGCAACAACACTTCCCGGGGACGTGGGCACCCGTCCGCGGCGGCTCCCGCCTACCGCCAGAGGCGGAGAGCGGTGCCGGCACGACCCGCGGGCGCTATACGCCGCGGCCTATGGCTAGTTCTTGAACGGCACCCCGACGGCGTCGCACGGCGCGTTCACCGGCACGCCCTCCGCCTCCGCGAACTGGTCCATCTGCACGAGCGCGTATTCCATGCTGCCTGTATCGATACCGCCGCTCTCGCCTGAGAATGGCACCGCCAGCACCTGCACGGCGAGCAGTGCGGACACCACCAACACGGTGACTCCGCCCATCATCGACGCCTGGGCCAACCCGCCCTCGTCGGGATCTGCATAGAGCAGGATATATCCCACCACGAGGATGGCCGCGATCACCAGCAGCGCCCAGAGCAGCATGGGGATCTGCCCCTCGGCCACCAGCACGCGTCCCGACCGGCCGAGGTTGCGCTCGTTCGTAGATGCCCACCAGGCCTTCACTGGCTCCGTCTCTGGGCTGGTGACGTTCTGCTCCTTCACGCCCACGTCGTCGAGGCCCACCACCCAATCCTCTGTCACCGGGCTTCGCTGGCCGTCCTCCAGCGACTGCCACTCCAGCGAGATCACCGAGCGGGCGTAACACACCAGCTCGCCCTGCGCGACGCGGGCGCGGTCACCGCCGAAGTCGGCGGCGGTGCGGAACTGCGCCGTCACGGCCGCGGCTTCTGCGTCGGCCCGAGTAGCGGCGGACTCATAGGTGCCGAAGCTCAGGAAGATGACGAAGCCGAGCAGGATCACGAACCCGGCGCCGAGGAACCCGAACACACCGGTCGCGCGGTCGGAGTCGGCAAAGCGCCCGCCTGAGGGCGAGTGGCGCCTCAGCAGCAGCATCACGGCGATCATCACGACCGCGGAGATCACGATCACTCCGATTGCGAGCAGAGGATTCATCCGAAAAAGCCTACCGAATGGACGGCGATTTGATGCGCGTGAGCGGCCATCCCTTCCGAGGCGCGGGCGCATCACACCTCCACGAGGAAGGGGTCAGGGTCTGCGCGTCAGATGAGGACCCGGCCGCCTGCGCAGTCGTCAGGAACCCCGGGGTGCGGTGCACGTCGAGGCGGGCCGCCAGTGCCTCAGCGACCCGACGAGTGATCTCCTCGCCGATCTGGGAGGCAGGCTGATAATGATCGCGTCCATGCACCGGACGTCACCGCGATTCGGCCCTTCGCCGCGACAGAAGATGTGTATTCGGATCTCGTTTCTGACGCACTCGCCCCTCATGTCGTATCGGGATTAGCGGGCCATGCCGCGACCGGACTTGCCCCTCGGCGACCAGCCGGTAGTGCCGCGTTCCGGCCCCCCTATGGCGTCTGGGCCGTGCCAGGGGTCCTGGCAACGGGCCGGCGACATCGCAGCGCGGGCCCGTTGCCGACAATGCCTTAGGAGGCCTTACCCACCGCGGTGGCCTCGGGGATCTCGATGAGCTTGCCCGAGGTCACGTCGTACACGTAGCCGTGCACGGGAATACGTGACGGCACGAGCGGGTGCTCACGGATGCGACGCACGTCGTCCACCACGGCACCCGCCTGGTCGGAGATGGTGAGCCAGTCGATGTCGCGGCCCACGGGCGAGCCCGGACCCTCACCCACGTCGTAGAAGCCCTCCGCGCCGAGCGCAGCGGTCTCGAGGCTGCTCTCCAGCAGGCCACCCATCACGTCGTTGGTGAAGAACTCCATGCCGCAGTTGGTGTGGTGCATGACAAACCACTCCTTGGTACCAAGAAGCTTGTACGAGATGACCAGCGAGCGAATGGCATCGTCGCTGGCACGGCCACCGGCATTGCGGATGACGTGCGCGTCGCCCTCGCTCAGGCCGGCGTACTTGGCCGGGTCGAGAC
>SYFI01000072.1 GCA_005800465.1 Actinomycetota bacterium
CACGCCTGCGTGCGCTCCTGCGGCGCACGGGCAACGGCGGATCCGATGATGCCGCCATCCTCAGGTTCGACGACCTCACACTCGACCTCGCGGGACACATGGCCGAGCGGGCCGGACGGCCCATCGACCTCACCCGGACCGAGTTTCTGCTTCTCGAGCTCCTGATGCGCAACCCGCGCGTGGTACTCACGCGATCGGTCATCCATGAGCGGGTGTGGGGATACGACTTCGGTCCGGCATCCAACTCGCTGGGCGTGTACATCGGATACCTCCGGCGCAAGATCGAGGACGGCGACGGGTCGCGCCTTATCCACACAATCCGCGGCGTCGGCTACGTGCTGCGGGAGCCATGACTCTTCGCACCCGCCTCGCCGTCGGGGCTGCGGTCGCCGTTGCAGTGACGGTCATCGCCGCATCGCTGTCGGCGTTTTTGGTCACGCGCACCCGCCTCCTGAGTGATGTCGACCAAAGCCTGCAGCAGCAGGTCGAGTGGGTAATCCATGACGGCCGGACGCAGCGAATGCCGCGCGGCCCCTTGCGGCGGGGCGGTCGCTTCGGTGGACCCCAATTCGCGTCTCAGGTGATCACTGCGTCGGGAGTCCTCAACGGCCCGTCACCGGCGCCTGGCGACATCCCAGTAACAGCCCGCGACAAGGCCGTCGCCGCAGGCACCGAGCCTGACTACTTCTGGGACGCGATGATCAACGGCGTACCCGTCCGGGGCCTCACGGCCCGGCTCGGGCCGGTGCTGGCCGACGGCACCGGGGCCGCGTATGAGGTTGTACGCCCTGTTGACGAAGTGCGCTCCGTGCTCTCGGGCCTCGGCATCATCCTGCTCGTCGTCGCGGGAGCGGGCATCGCACTCGGCGCTGGACTCGGCTGGTTTATCTCGGGCCGCGCGCTCAGACCGGTAGCGATGTTCACCGACGAGACCGAGGACCTGGCGGATGCCGGTGATCTTTCGCGCCGGCTCACAGAGGGTGGCGATGATGAGATCGGGCGCCTCGCGCGCGTGTTCAACGCCACTCTCGACCAGCTCGAGACGTCGGCTGACGCGCAGCGGCGTCTCGTGGCGGATGCCTCCCATGAGCTGCGCACCCCGCTCGCATCACTCCGGGCAAATATCGAGGTGCTGCAGCAGGCTGGATCGCTGACGCCCGAGGAGCACGATGCCCTTCTGCGCGATGTCGTGCAGCAGACGGATGAATTGACCGCGCTGGTCACGGACATCGTGCATGCCGGGGAGAACGCCAACATGCCCGAAGAGGTTCAGGACGTGCGTCTGGATGATCTCGTTGCGGCATCGATCGAGCGCACCCGGCGCCTTACCCCCGGCATCACAGTGCTGCAGGACCTCTCGGAGACGGTTGTCGACGGCGTCCCCGAGCGGTTGGCGCGCCTGGTGGCCAATCTGGTGGACAACGCGGTGAAATGGACCCCGGCGGACCGCCCCATCGAGGTGCGCCTCCACGACCGCACGCTGACCGTGCGCGATCACGGGCCGGGCTTTGCCCCCGACGACCTGCCCCATGTATTCGACCGCTTCTACCGGTCGCCCGCCGCCCGCGGAATGCCCGGCTCAGGGCTCGGGCTCTCGATCGTGCGCCAAGTCGCCGACATCCACGGCGCATCGGTCTCCGCTGGCAATGCCGACGGGGGTGGCGCGGTGATGACCGTCGTCTTCCCACCCCTCTCGGAGTTCGAGGACAACTAGGTTCCGAGGACGGCGTCGAGCCAGTCGAAGATGAATTCTTGGGCGGCCTGCGGCCCCAGGGGCTGATCGTGGAACTGCGTCCCTGTCTGCACCGTGAGCGAGCGCAGGAACTTCTGGTCGGCGTTCAATCCGGTGAGCATGCCCGGGATCAGGCGCGCCTGTGACCCGAAGAACTCATCGAGCTGGTTGTCGCAGATGTACATCGGAATACGGATTCGGGGGAGATCGTCCTGATACTGAAACGCGAGAATGGTTTTGCAAAGCCCGTAGTAGTCGCTGGGAGGAACTCCCCTGCGAGCGCATTGGAGGGCATTGGGCGTGAAGAGTTCACTCCGCTTCGACAGCGTGAACCGCTCCACGGCGGTCATGTGCTTCCAGGCGTTGGCCACTCCCGCATTCACCTCGGCCGCCACCTTTCTCTGCACTGACGCCGGGGCATCGGCTGTCTCGCGGACGGCCGTGAGGGACTGGTTGGCGCCCCACACCAACGGAATCGAATACGCGCCCGGCTCCAGCACGCATGCGGCGAGCCCGGTGGACCCGGCGGCGGCGCTCGACAACACGATCCCCAGCATGCTGATACCGACCGCGGCGATCCTTGAGGTGTCCACATCGGACCGAGGGCTCAGCCACGCGACAACTGCATCGATGATGCCGCTCCAGTCGGCCTGCAGGGGCTGCTGCTGCACGAACAGCAACGACATCTGGCCAGGTGCCTCGAACGTAATCGCGTTGTATCCGCGGTCAAGCGCTGCCGTGATGCCCTGGCCTAGCAGATCGACATTCTGCCCGTCGCTCCCGTTGCAGATGATCACCGTCGGACGGGCACGCCCGTCATCCGCAGGTCGGAACAGGTAGGCGGGCATGGTGACGCCCTGATACGAGATGCCCACCTGCACGACCGGGACGTCCCACAGCGCGATGCCATTCAGCCAGTCCTGCTCGCATGACCGGAAGATGGCCGCTTCGCGGCTCGGGCGTGACGTGCCCAGCACGAAGAAGAGCGCCTGTCCCTGATAGGTGGAGGCGCGTAGCCACTGCTGCCGGGCACTCACCAGATTGCCCGCAGCCTGGGCCTCAGCCGCGCGCCGCTCCAAGCGCGCCGCAAGGCGCTGCCACTCGTGCACGAGAACCGTGAAGTCGCCCCGGGTGGGATTGACCGGGTCGCCGGTGCGCTCACGCACCACGCGCACCAACTGCATCACCTCACCGAGCTCGGCGGCCCCCGACACGGCGTTGCCGAAGGTGAAGAGCGTGGAGTCGTTCCACGAATCGCACCTGAACATCTGCCACGGGTCGGGAAGGTCCGGCGTGCTGCCGCCCGGTGCGGCTCCTAGGGCGGCACCCGTAGTGCCCATCGCCGCCGTGGCGCCGGCAGCGATGGCAGCCCGCCCCAACAACTGGCGTCTAGTGAAATGAGACATACCAAAAGCCTCTCACCCATACCTTCATTTCACAAGGCGTCGGTCGGGAAATGAAGCCATTCCACCTCCCACCCGGTTACTCCGGCGGGCGGGGCACGTTGACGACATCAACGGGGATGCCTGCGTGCTTCTCGACCTTCGCGCCCGCGTCGGCGCAAAATGCCCGGCCCTGGAATACATGGTGCATATACCCGACCGCGATCACCTACAACTCGTATCGGAGCCCATCGTCCCCGCGCTCCTTCTTGCGCTCGACCTCATCGATGCCGGGGATGGGCGAAGCGTCCGTGCTGGGCGTGCGCTTATTGCAGACGCACGGGACCTGGCCGGGCACCCCAACGCATGATCACGCTGCCGCCGCTCGATTCTCAGACGACAGCGCCCTGGGATGCGCTCCTGGATATCTCCGAGAGCATGGGCGACTTCTGGACGCTCGTCGGCGGCCAGATGGTCTTCCTGCATGCGGTCGAGGCCGTCGTCCCGCCGCCCAGGGTGAGCCGCGACATCGACCTGGTGGTCGATGTGCGCGTGAGGCCGAAAGCACTTCCACGCATGGCGAGCGCTCTCGACGACCTCGGCTTTCATGTCGTTGCACACGCGGCGATGACAGACAGCGCCCGTCGCTTCGAGCGTGATGGCGTCCCCGTCGACATCCTTGCGTCCGAGGGCGCAGGATCGCGTGCGGATATGCGCCTCGTCGGGACACTGAAGGCCATCAAGATCAGCGGAGGCACCGCCGCACTCGTGCGCTCGGAACGCGTTGGAGTCGCGCACGGGGAGCGAACGGGTTGTGTGCTGCGACCCGATCTCGCTGGCGCTCTCATCATCAAGTCTGAGGCGCACCAATCGGACCACAGCCCCGAGGCACCCCGGCACGTACGGGATATCGCCTTCCTCTGCTCACTGGTCGGCGATCCGATCGCTGCTCACCGTGATCTCGGCAGCAGGGGGCGCCAACTGCTTCGTGATACCGGGATGGCCGATGAGGCGCACTTCAGTTAGTCGGACCTGAGTGAGCGCCGCGTCGATGCGCGCCTCGCGTATCGGCTCATGACGCGCGAGTAGGCATCCACGACTGCCCCTGCCCGCGTTTCAGTCGTTACACGCGAAAGGGGCTCCAGATGAAGACCTTTGTCGCTCTGCGCCGAGGTGCTTCTGGACGCAACGTCACCCGGAGCCCGAAATCCGCTTGAGACCGGGCTGCGGGGGCAACTCCCGAACCAACCGCAGAACGATCCGCGAAGCCGAAGCCGGGATTCGAACCCGGGACCCCCTGTTTACAAGACAGGTGCTCTGGCCATCTGAGCTACTCCGGCGGGTGGGGCTAGTCGACAACCTCAACGGGGATGCCGGCGTGCTTCTCAACCTCGGCAGCCGTGTCGGCGCCGAATGCCCGGCCCAGGAATGAGTGGTGCCCCTGTCCGACCACGATCAACTGGCAGTGGTGGTCCTTGCCGGTCTCCACGATCAGGCTGCCGGGCTCACCGATGGCCCAGGCGTAGGCGGCCTTCTTCACGCCAGCGGCATTTACCTTCTCGCGCGCCTCACCCAGCACCTCGTGCATGTCGGGGAGCTCGGGGAATGGGCCAACCATGGGGCTGCCGTCGCCCATGGTGCCGAAGGCCCGAGGTCCTGTTGGATCAAGCGCCGCCTCGTGGACTGCGAGCACTAGCAGCGACGCGTGGCGCTCATGGGCCAGAGCGATTGCGCGGGCGAGGGCGCGGTCGGCCGACTCGCTACGCTCGTAGCCGACCAGAATGGGTGAGCTCATCGGGATTCCTCAGGAGGCGTGGACAATGCGCCCCGCACGCTACCCGTCAGACCCCCGGGGCGCCATGCCCATCGTTATGGCGTCACACCCTCAACCTCGGATCGAGGCTGAGGGTAACCCTCAACCATCTGTCTAGAGGTCCAGAACCGAACGCTCGCCGAGATGCGTCTCCACCTTGCGCTTCACCCGCTGAAGTGCGTTGTCCACACTCTTGGGATTGCACTCCAGGCGCTCGGCCACCTCTTCATACGAGCGACCCTCGAGATACATCGCCAGCACCTCGCGCTCAAGCGGGCTCAAGACCCGGCCGAGGCACTCGATGAGGCTTGTGAGCTCTTCGGTGGAGATTGCCTGGTTGATCGGATCGGTTACCGGATCGTCGGGCAGCACGTCGGCCAGCGTGGTCTCCTGCTCCGAGCCCGCGCGGGTGTTGCTGAACGAGACGTAGGTGTTGAGCGGCGAGTGCTTGTTGCGGGCAGCGGTCTTGATCGCCGTGATGATCTGGCGGGTGACGCACAGCTCAGCGAACGATCGGAAACTCGCCTCACGCTCGGGGCGATAATCACGCACCGCCTTGAAGAGACCGATGAGTCCCTCCTGGATGAGGTCCTCGGAATCGCCACCGGCGAGGAAGTACGCGCTCGCCTTCAGGCGCACGAATCCCCGGTAGCGGGAGATGATCTGGTCCATGGCCTGCTCGTCCCCTCCGCGCGCACGGCGGACAAGGCCCTCGTCGACCACGTCGACGTAGCCCTGCTGGTCCAGATCGGTCTGCCTCCTGGCGGTGGCTCCCATTTTCACTCCCGGTCGGTCAATCGATTCATGATCATCCGGATCCCCAAACCCTCAACCCTCACATGAGGAAAGGGTTGAACCTTCAGTCGAAGGTAAGAGATCAGATGTCGGATTGATACTGACCGCACAAGCGGCTGTCAACCTCTGGAGCGAAATCAGTTCTGTCGAACTGCCTCAAATACCAGCACCGATGCGGCTGTGGAGAGGTTCAGGGACCCCACGTTCCCCCGCATTGGAATGCGTACCAGGCGGTCGCATACATCCCTCACCTTGGGCCTGAGGCCTGCACCTTCAGCCCCGAGCACGATAACCGCGCCCGCGTCCCAGGGCACTTCCCGGTAGTCCATCCCGGCGTCCGAATCCGCGCCGGCAGACCATCGGCCAGCACCCGCAAGATCGTTGATGAATGCGACCAGACTGCCGATCCGGGCGATCGGGAGGTGCTCAACGGCACCGGCGGAGGCCTTGCAGACAACCGGGGTGATACCCGGGCTGCCGCGGGTGGGGATCACCATCCCCGCACATCCGGCTGCGTCGGCGACGCGGGCGACAGCGCCGAGATTCCGTGGATCCTGAACCTCATCGAGCACGATGACCGGACCCATACCCTCAAGTATGTCTTCAGGGTCTGCATACGGGTATTCCTCCGTGAACGCCACCATCCCCTGGTGATCGCCGGTGCCCGCCACGCGCGCGAGTTCCTCGCGGGTCTTCACGACAACGGCGACGCCCTCAAGTGCCGGATCGTCAGCGGCCTGCGTGAGCACCCACACTTCAGATACCTCGCGCCGGCCCGCCTTGATGAGTTCGCGCACAGGATTGCGCCCGTACACAAGGATCGGCCCTTCGTCCTCGTCGCGCTTTCGACGTCCGTATCCACCGCGGCTGCTCATGATGATGCGTAAACCTCCGGCCCATCCGGGCCATCGCGCAGTTCAAATCCGCGGGCGAGAATCTGGTCGCGCAGCGCATCCGCTGACGCGAAGTCATGTTCGACGCGGGCTGCCTCGCGGGCTGCGAGCAGATCGAGCACGTCCTGCGGTGCGTCGTCGTCCACCGGGTCCCCAAGCCCCGCGAGCCCGAGCATGTCGAGCAAGCCGATCAACTCGAGTCGCACCTCGCGCAGTTGCCCAGACGCGGGGCGGCCCCGATCGAGGGTCTGGTTGATGACCCGTACGAGATCAAATACCGCCGCGATGGCCCCCGGTGTACCGAAGTCGTCGTCCATCGCCTCATGAAACCGCTGGCGGGCATCCACGAGGGCCTTCATCAGGTCCGGGTCGTTGGACTCGCCGGCCTCCGGGGCACCGAGCGCGCGGTCGAGCGCACGCACCGCATTACGGATGCGATCGCAGGCGGCCTCGGCATCGCGCAGGCGTTCGTCCGAGAAGGGCAGCCGCGACCGGTAGTGGCTCTGCATGAAGTATGCGATGACCGTGTCGGCACCCCATCGCTCCACCACGTCGGCAAGCAGCGCGATGTTGCCGATGCTCTTGCTCATCTTGCTGTCCGACAACTCGAGCATCTCGTTGTGCATCCACACATGGGCGAATGGCACACCATCGTGGGCGCCCTCGCTCTGGGCGATCTCGTTCTCGTGATGCGGGAAGGCCAGATCGATGCCACCTCCGTGCACCGCGAACCCCATGCCCAGCTCACGTTCCGCCATCGCCGAGCACTCAATATGCCAGCCGGGGCGCCCGGGGCCCCACGGGGAGTCCCACCAGGCATCCTCCGACTCCTTGTACCCCTTCCACAGGGCGAAATCGAGGGGGTCATCCTTCAGGTCGCCATCGTCGCCCGGCACCATGTCCACGAGGTTTCGACCGGAGAGCCTGCCGTACCCCGGGAAGGCGGCCACACGGAAGTACACGTCGCCGTCGGCCGGGTATGCCAGCCCCCGCTCGATCAGGCTGCCGATCAGTGCCACGATCTCGTCCATCGTGTCGGTGACCTTCGGCTCGGCATCCGGGCGCCCAAGCCCCAGCATGTCGGTGTCCTCGACGTACTGCCGGGCGCAGCGCTCGGCCAGTTCCGTGGACGGCACTCCCTCAGCCCGTGCGGCGTCGTAGATCTTGTCGTTGACGTCCGTGATGTTGATAACCAGACGGCAGCGCTCGCCACGTCGCTCGAGGTAGCGCTTGAGCACCGAAAACACCACGAACGGCCGGGCGTTGCCGATGTGGATGCGTGAGTACACGGTGGGCCCGCACGCGTAGATGCCGATGACGCCGTTTACGTCTGGGTGCAGCGGCTCGGCGCACCCCGTCAGGGTCGAGTAGAGCCTGACGGTCATGCGGGCATCTCCACCAGCGCCACGGCCTGGCAGCCGATGCCCTCGCCGCGACCGATGAATCCCATGCCGTCAGTGGTCGTTGCGTGCACCGACACGGGCGCACCCACGAGCGCCGTGAGCGCCTGCTCCATGGCCTCCCGATGCGGCCCGATACGCGGACGCTCGCACATGACGATCACGTGCACGTTGGCCGGGATCGCGCCCTCATCGCCGAGCCGGGCCATCACGTGGGTGATCATCTGTGCCCCAGTGACGCCCGCCCATTCGGCGGTCCCGGGAAACAGCACCCCGATGTCGGGACCGCCCGATGCGGACAACAGGGCGTCACAGACCGCATGCGCCACGACGTCGCCATCGGAGTGGCCGGCGAGGCCGGCGTCGTGCTCCACCGCCAGCGTGCCGAGCATCAGGGGGCGGCCCGCCTCCAGGCGGTGCGCATCGGTGCCCATTCCAACCCTCAGTCCCATGTGATCGCCACCTGCTCGGGTTCACGTGCACGAAAGCGCGTGATCGTCTCATAGCCCGCGCCACGCAGGGCCGCCACGGCCGTGGGGTAATCCCGAGCGACATCCTCCGGACGGTGGGCGTCGCTCGACAGCGTCACCGGGACGCCGGCACGACAGAAGGCCGCCAGCCAGTCCGGGTCGGGATACAGCTCGCCGATAGGCTTTCGCAGCCCCGCAGATGAGCACTCCACCGCCACGCCGCAATCGGCGATCGTCGCGATGACCTCATCCCGTCGACCGGCCAGATGGGCGGGCATCCGGGTTCCGAACACCTTTGGCAGATCGGGATGCGCGAGGACGTCAAACAGGCCGCTGGCTGCGGCTGCTGCCAGTTCGTCGAGGTACCGCCCCCACGTCTCATCGGCACCCAGGTCGTCCCAGCAGGGGTAATCGGGATGATCGACGGCCAGGTCTCCCAGCCAGTGCACTGACCCGAGGACGATGTCGAAGGGATGAGCAGCAAGCAGGGCGCGGGTGTCATCCACCCGATCCGGGATCCAGTCCATCTCAATCCCGACGAGCACGGGCAGGCCACCATCGCGGGCCGCGAGACGGGCGTCGCAGTGGGCGCCCAGGTCCTCAGTGGCTTCTCCCTGCCACCACGGGTTGGGGTGCCAGTGGCGCACGTCCGCGAATCGGTGCACGTGCTCAGTGATTGCGATCTCGGATACCGCGCCGGCGCGGGCCTGATCCACATACCGGGCAATCCATCCCGGCGACCGTGCGCCACCCTCGCGATCCCAGCGCGTTCGGTCGGCGTCGCGGGCCTCCTCACCGTCGGGTTGCAGGTGGAGGTGGTAGTCAGTCAGCACGGGCGGGCCACGTTACGCGATGCGTGATCCAGCAAGGAGGACCTCAACGAGCGCCAGGTCAGCGGACACGGTCACCTTGGTATTGGGTGATTGCGGGTTCACGAGCGCCACCATCACGCCCCGGCGCTCAGCCATTCCCGCGCAGTCGGTGGCCGTGTCCAGCTCGACTGGGTCGGCCTCGTCGAATATGCGGCGGATGACGTCGGCCCGGAAGGCCTGAGGGGTCTGCGCACGCCACAGCCCCACGCGATCAATCGTGCGGTCAATCATGCCGTCAGCCCCCTCGCGCTTAAGCGTATCGGTCACCGGAGCCGCGGCGATCGCACCATAGTGGAACGCGAGCTGTGCGAGCACACGCTCCACAATCGCGGGCGTGACAAGCGGCCTGGCGGCATCGTGCACAAGAATGGCGTCCACGTCGGTTGGCAGGGCCGCGATCCCGGCCGCCACCGAGCGCTGACGTGTTGCTCCGCCAGGCACGATCGCGTGCACATGCACCATGTCGCCCATCGCAGCGGCAATCGCCTTCTCCTCGCCGGGCGGCGACACGATCACCAGTGCGTCCACGCCACGGGCCGCGGACAGGGCAATGGCGCACCACGCCACAAGCGGCCTGCCCGCTGCCTGCACAAGTGCCTTGGGCAGATTGGCACCAAGCCTCTCGCCAGATCCCGCTGCCACGATGATCGCACCCGCGCCCATGCGTCTCCGCCGACCGGCCGTCAGGCCGAGTCAGATCGGCGGGCGAAGATCATCTTCCCCGACGGGTTCTGAATAATGCTGGTCACCTCAACATCCTGGGCGGCGTCCCCCACCAGTGAGCGACCGCCCTCCACCACGACCATGGTGCCATCGTCGAGGTAACCCACACCCTGATCGTACTCGCGCCCCTCGCGGATCACGCGCACGTTCAGCGACTCACCGGGCAGCACCGCAGGCTTGAGCGCATTCGCCAATTCATTGACGTTCAGCACCTCAATGCCCTGGATGCGGGCCACCTTGTTGAGCGCGTAATCGGTGGTGACGATTGAGCCATGCAGGTCGCGGGCGAGGCCCACCAACTTGGCGTCCACCCCATCCACACCCGGCTGGTCGCCGCTTCGGATCTGCACGCGGCTCTCCCCCACAGCCTTCAGTTCCTCAATCAGGTCAAGGCCCCGGCGACCGCGCGCGCGCTTCTCGGGGTCGGTGGAGTCGGCCACGCGGTGCAGCTCCTCAACCACGAAGGTGGGAACGATGATCTGCCCCGGGAGAAACCGGGCGCGGGCAATGTCGATGATGCGGCCATCGATGATCGCGCTGGTATCGATGATGCGCGGCGGAACGGTGGCAGAGCTGCGGGACCTGATGCCCACGAGGCGCAGGATGTCGGCGTGCTTGCGCGCGGCGATGCGCGTGAAGATGTACGCCACCAGCAGCACGACGGGCAGCAACAGGTAGGGGCCGACGACCGGCAGGCGGGCAACGGCGATTCCGGCGAGCGCGGCTGCCAGAAGGCCCACCACGAGTCCGATGGTTCCCACGGCGAGTTCCCCCGCCGATCGCTTGTCGGCCGCCGTGTCGATGGCGCGCATGCGGGACGGAAGCCAGCGCCCGATAACCCCGCCGATGCCCCACCCCACGAGTGCGCCGATGATGATGGTGCCGATGTACACCGGGTACTGGAGCGCATCGCCCACAAGATCGTCGAAGTCGATTCTGCGGCCCACCTGATACGCCCCGAGCGCCCCGAGCAGGGCGAGAACGGACTGGGTGACCCTCAGCACCACGGGATTGGCCGACCGGCGCCGGGGCTGTGGGCCGGGATACGGCAGGTCGAATGGTTCCGCGGGCGGGCGGGGGGGCTGCCCATCGCCACGATCGGGTGGTGGGTCGGTCACCGGTACCCCGGTTCCATGTCCATCAGTTGACGTCGCCATCACCCCCCTTCCGGCTTGGTTCCTGCTGCTGATCGCCGCGGGACGAAACGGGATTCCACGTACCACCCCGTCCTTCCTCCGTACATCACCAAACAGGCGGCCTGCGAGCATTGCACGTCGCGGGCGCCCCGTCATCCCCCCACAGGTCGAAATGCCTCTCTGATGGCGTCTCTGAGCTCCGCGGCGGGGTGCACAATCGCCGGGCGGGGCCCGGCTTCGATGGAATCGCCGAGTGGCCCGGTAAGGGCCCGCGCCACGGAGTGGTCTGCCGATACCCGCAGACGGCGCCCGGCATGACTCACCGGGCGCAGTGCCCCGGTAAGTCCGATTTCGCCCATCGCTGCCACGGGGCCTCGCAAGGGTTCGTTTCTCGCGGCACTCGTCACGGCGAGAGCGATGGCGAGATCGGCGGCCGGGTCGGGCGCGCGGGCACCACCGGCCACGCTCACGAACACGTCCTGGTCGCCTACGCGCACACCGGCGTGGCGGCCCATGACCGCCAGCACCTGCGCCAGTCGCGTGCGATCGATGCCACCGGCCACCCGCCGCGGCGGCACGATTTCGGTTGGGCCCACCAACGCCTGCACCTCCACCAGCACGGCGCGTGTGCCCTCGATGGCGGGGAACAGACACGAACCAACGCGCTCACCGGCTTCAGCGAGATAGATATCGGATGGATCGTCCACCGATACAAGCCCCTCGCTGCGCATCTCGAGGATGCCGGTCTCGTTGGTCGATCCGAAGCGGTTCTTCAAGGCCCGCAGCACGCGGTGGGCCCGTACGCCGTCACCCTCGAAGGAGATCACGGCATCTACGAGGTGCTCGAGCAGACGGGGGCCCGCGAGGCCACCATCCTTGGTGACCTGCCCCACCAGAATCATCGCGATGTCACGCGACTTCGCGATGCGCACCAGTTCAGCGGTGACATGTCGCACCTGAGCCGGGCTGCCGGGGGCGCTGTCGAGCGAATCCGACGTGAGCGTCTGCACCGAATCGATGGCGCAGATGCCGGGGGGGCTCGCCTCAAGCAGTTCCGCAATCGCCTCGAGACGAGTTTCGGGGTACACGATGATGGCATCGCACGATGCCGTGAGCCGCTGGGCACGGGCGCGCACCTGAGCGGGAGACTCCTCGCCGGTCACCAGCAGGGCGGGGCGGGAGGTTGACATGTGGGCGAGGGCCTGGAGCACCAGTGTGCTCTTGCCGATCCCCGGCTCGCCGCCAATGAGCACCAGAGAGCCCGGCACGATGCCTCCCCCCAGCACGCGATCCAGTTCGGATACGCCTGTGGGAATGCGCTCCTCAGCAAGGGCGCTTACCTCAGACAGCGGGATGGCTCTGGGACCGGCAACCGACACCGGTCCGCGTCGCCCCGGGGACTGCGGTGCCGCCCCCTCCTTCAGCGTGTCCCACTCCCCGCAGGCCGGGCATTTCCCCAGCCAGCGAGGTGACACGTGCCCGCAGCCGTCACACTGGAATCGGCTGCGGGCACGCGGCGGGCTCAGGGATTACTCCGCGTCGTCGGCCGGCTCGGCATCTGCGCCGACGGCCGCGGCAACGACCTCGGGCTCAGCCGAAGCAGGCGGGGGCTCGGTGCGGTCCATCCGCATCACATCGCCGTCACGGTCGCACACAATGACCAACCCCTCCGTGAGCGTTCCGTGCAGCAGCTCGTCGGCCAGGGGGTCCTCGATGAGGCGCTGGATCGCACGGCGGAGTGGCCGGGCACCCATTGCCGGGTCGTAGCCCTCATCCACCAGCAGATCCTTCGCCGCGTCGGTGAGCTGGAACGACACACCCTGGTCGGCCATCTGCTTCTGCAGACGCACCAGCATGAGGTCGATGATCTCCTTGATCTC
>SYFI01000073.1 GCA_005800465.1 Actinomycetota bacterium
ACGATGCCCCGGCGCTGGTGACCGCCGATCTGGGCATCGCCATGGGCACCGGTACCGACGTGGCCGCCGAGGCTGCCGACATCACGTTGGTCACCCCCGATCCGCGCGCCATCGCCGATGCCATCCGGCTCTCACGCCGAACGCTCCGCACGATTCAGGGCAACCTGCTGTGGGCCTTCGGCTACAACGTCGCGGCCATCCCGCTTGCCGTGATGGGGCTCCTCAATCCACTTATCGCCGCCGCCGCAATGGGACTTTCGAGCATCTTCGTGGTAACGAACTCCCTGCGTCTTCGGGGTTTCAAGCCGGCCCGCTAGGCTCCCGGGCGTGTCGCGGCAATACCTGGGAAGCGGCGGACGCCTTGGGGGCGGCCCTGCAGATGAGCTGATCGCAGCGGGCTACCGCTACGAGGCCGCCGCCGGACCCCGTCTGGCGGATGGACTTTCCACCTCTGATCTGGCTCACGTGGTGGCACTGACCGAAGCCGAGGCCATTCCCGCTGATCAGGCCAAGGCACTGCTCGTCGCCCTGCTCGACCTCGATGAGATTCCCGGCGACGAGTTCCCCTTTGACCCCGCGCTGGGCGATGCCTTCAACAGCCGTGAGCACCAGCTCAAGGAGCGCGCGGGCAACGTGGCCGCCGGATGGCTGTCCGCCGGGCGCCCGCGCCGCGAGGCATTCCGCGTAGGCCTTCGCCTTGTGGCACGCGATGCCGCGCGCGACCTGCATGACGCCTGCATCGACCTGGCATCTGCGCTGACGCGTCTGGCCGATCGCCACGCCACCGACCTTGCGGCCGATTACACCTACCTGCAGCCGGCACAGCCCACACGCCTCGGCCACCTCATTCTGGCCTACGCCTATCCGGTGCTGCGCGACGCCGAGCGCCTTCGTACCGTCCACGCTGAGCTCGACCTGTCGGTGGCGGGCGCTGGCGGCAGCGCTGGGTCGCGTTGGCCACTCGACCGCACGCGCCTCGCCGAGCTGCTGGGTGCATCGGGCGTGGTGCCGCATGTGAAGGACGCCATGTGGCAGTGGGACCCATACGTGCAGTTGGTGGCCGCTGCGGCCACCGCCGCCACCCACCAGAGCGAGCTGGCGCAGGACCTTGAGATCCTGGCCAGCCAGGAGTTTGGCATTGCCTCGCTGGCTGATGAGCACAGCCGCGCCAGCGCGCTGATGCCCCAGAAGCGCAATCCGTACGCCCTGGCTGTGGTGCGCGCCACCGCTGGCACCGTGTCGGGTACCCTCGCCGGCATTCTGGTAGCGCTGCACACGGGCTCTGCCCGCACCGATCACTTCCACGTACTGAACACCGTGGTGCCGCGCGCCATGGAGGAGGTGGTGGCATCCACGCGCCTGATGGCCGCTGTGGTTGACCGCATGACTCTCGACGCCACGCGCGCCGGTGAGGCTGCCCGCCGTGGGTTCATCACCGCCGCCGACCTCGCGGATGTACTGGCACAGGATGCGGGCCTCGATTACCGCACCGCGCACCACGTGGTGGGCCGCGCCGTGAAGATGCTGGTGGATGCCGGACAGGACGAGTCGGCCATCACTCCCGCGCTGCTGGCCGAGGCCGCGAAGGCGAGTGACGGCATCAACCTGGTGGTGGAAGAGGCGCTCATCGCCCGTGCGCTCGACCCGGATGACGCCGCAGATACGCGCTTGCAGCAGGGCTCATCAGCCCCCGGTGAGACCGAGGCCATGGTGGCGGGCTGCGAGGTTGCGGTTGATGAGGCCCGGGGTTGGAGCGCCCGGGAGGCTGAGCGGGCCACACGGGCCCATGGTGCGCTCCGCGATCGTGCCCGGGATCTCGCAGGTATCTAGCCGGTGCCGGGCACCACTGCGGTGCTCACCTTCACCCTCGCTGCGTAGCGTGCAAGGAGGCGGTAGAGCGCCGGCCCGATGATGAGGGCAAAGACGACGTTGCCCACCGCCGCGGCGATGTCGAACCAGGCGCTGGCCACGCAGGCGGTGATGAATGCGGCCCATGACACCTCGGGGCCGAAGGTGGCGAGAAACCACAGGTTCATGGCCCAGCCAAACGCGAAGCCCCAGGCGCCGGCAACCACGGCCAGGCCAAGGCGGGATCGCGTGGCGGGGCGAAAGATTGCCCCGCTGGCACCCACGGCACCCCACAGCAGCATCTGTGCGGGGGTCCACGGGCCCTGCCCCAGGAACGCATTGGAGATGAGGGCAGCCAGTGCTCCCACGGCCATGCCGGCACGGGCGCCGAGGGCGGCTCCAGCCACGAGGCACATCGTGGTGACGGGCTTCACCGACGGGATGGCAGCGAACAGCACCCGGCCGGCCGCGGTGGCGGCACCCAGCGTGGCAGTGAGGGCAACCATCTTCGGTCCACCGGGTCCGCGCTCCCATGCGGCCCATCCCACCAGGAGCAAGGCGAGGGCCGTGAGCAGTACAAGCGCTGCACCGCTCATGCGGTGAGCACCGTTGCCGGCGGCAGTTCGCCGGGCACCGGACCCCCGGGGCGCATCACCAGTACCTCATCGGCCGCCGCCATGGCGAAGGGCGCGTCGTGGGTGGCCACCAGCACGGCGACTCCGTTGGCGGCGCGGCTGCGGATGATCCGGGCCAGATCGCGCTTTCGTGCCGGGTCCATGCCACGCGTGGGCTCGTCAAGTATCAGCACGCGCGGCCGGGCAACCAAAATGGACGCCAGGGCCACGCGCTCGCGCTCGCCCACACTCAGGTCAAGTGGGTGGCGCTCCAGCATGTGGTCGAGCCCCATGTCGCGTGCGGCATCGAGGATGCGTGCGCTGCGGGCGTCACCCTCCACTCCGAGCGACGTGAGTGCCACCCCGATCTCGTCGGCAATGGTCTCGGTGAGCAGGTGGCGGCCCGGATCCTGCGGTACCAGGCCAAGGCGCGGGAAGCGCAACTCGGGTGGGAGCGCCGACACGTCATCGTCGCCGATCATCACGCAGCCGGAGTCTGGGCAGTGCAGGCCCGCCAGCACGCGCAGCAGGGTGGTCTTGCCGCTGCCGTTCGGACCCACCAGCGCCGTGACGCGGCCACCTACAAGGGCCATGGAGGCCTCCGTCATCACCCGGCGCTCACCATGCCCGGCATCCACCGAAAGCACCCGCACTGCCGGGGTGCCGGGGATCTCGCACGGCGGTGCGAGCACCACCACGACCTCGTCGTGTGGTGGGGCGGGGGCCAGAAGGCCATCGGTGACCGCCAGCACACGGTCGGCGATGGGACGCACGCGCTCTCCGCGATGCTCGGCGATGACCACTGCGGTTCCGTGGTCGGCCAGATGACGAAGGGTGGTCGCCAGTGCCGTGGCGGCGTCGTGATCGAGTTGCGAGGTGGGTTCGTCAAGTACCAGGAGCCGCGGCTCGCGGGCCAGGACACCGGCAATTGCGACGCGCTGACGTTCGCCGGAGCTCAGCTCGTCGATGCGGCGTCCGGTCAGGTGCGTGGCGCCCGCGTCGTCAAGGGCTTGGCGCACGCGCCGGACGATTTCCTGTGCAGGTAGCCCCGCGTTCTGTGGGCCGAACGCAACGTCGCGGTCAACCGTGCCGAGAACGGCCTGCGACTCCGGATCCTGGAACACGATGCCAACCGCCCCGCCGAGTGCAGCGGGCGGCAGCGCAAGGGCGTTCTGGCCATCCACCTCCACCGCGCCCGATACGGCACCGCCGTGGAAGT
>SYFI01000074.1 GCA_005800465.1 Actinomycetota bacterium
GATGCCCGGGCAGTTGGGGCCGATGAGCGTCTGGTTGCCACGCTTCAGGTGTGTGTAGACGCGCATCATGTCGTGGGCGGGAATGCCCTCGGTGATGGCGATCGTCAGATCGATCCCGGCGCTCAGCGACTCGAAGATCGCGTCGGTCGCAAAGCGCGGCGGCACAAAGATCATCGAGGTGTTGGCTCCCGTGGCCTCCACCGCATCACGCACGGTGTTGAACACAGGGATGCCCTCGACGTCCTGCCCGGCCTTACCGGGAGTGACGCCGGCCACCACGTTGGTGCCGTAAGCCTTGTTGCGAAGGGTGTGGAACTGGCCCTCGCGGCCGGTGATGCCCTGCACCACCAGCTTTGTGTCCTTGTTGACCAGGATGCTCACGAGGCCTCCTTTGCGAGCTCGACGGCGCGCGTGGCGGCCGCGAGCATTGTGGGCGCGATCACCACGTTGTCGGGTGCACGCTCGGCGAGGATCGCGCGACCCTCCGGAGCGGCGGTTCCGTCGAGGCGCACCACGATGGGGAGCGTTGCCCCCAACTTGTCGAGCGCCGCCAGAAGGCCTTCGGCCACCTGGTCACAACGGGTGATGCCACCGAAGATGTTGATCATCAGCGACTTCACCTTGGGGTCTGAGAGCAGCACCTCAAGCGCCGTGGTAACTGCCTCGGCGTTCGATCCGCCGCCGGCGTCCAGGAAGTTGGCGGGCTTGCCACCGGCAAGGGCCACCACGTCCAGGCTGCTCATCACGAGTCCCGCGCCATTGCCCATGATCCCGACGTCGCCGTCGAGCTTCACGTACGTGACGCCCCGCTCCTGCGCCATGCGCTCCTGCGGGTCATCGGTGACGCTCTCCTGCAGCTCGGCCAGCTCCGGGTTACGGGACAGCGCATTGTTGTCGATCGACACCTTGGCGTCGAGCGCCACAACGCGGTCATCCTCCGTCCAGATGAGCGGGTTGATCTCGATGAGGGTCGCCTCAAGGTCGATGAACGCCTGGTACGACTTCATGAGTGCGTCAAACACGCCCTTCTGGGCGGGCTCGTCGATGCCGACGTGGTGGATGAGCCAGCGGGCGTCGTGCTGCTGGAAACCGATAAGCGGGTCCACATGCAGGCGCGCCAGCGCGTCCGGGTGCTCCTCGGCCACGCCCTCGATGTCCATACCGCCCATTGCGGAGAGCATCACGAGGGGCATCTTCGCGCTGCGGTCAAATGTGACCGAGGCGTAGTACTCCTTCTTGATATCTGAGGCGGCTTCAACCCACACACGCTTGACGGTGTGGCCCTTGATGTCCATGCCCAAGATATTCTTCGCCTCTGCGTAGGCCTCATCCGGGGTTTTGGCGAGCTTGATGCCGCCGGCCTTACCGCGGCCACCCACCTGAACCTGCGCCTTCACAACGACCGTTCCACCGATTGCCTCGGCTGCGGCCTTTGCCTGCTCGGGCGTATCGGCAACCTCGCCAGACGGCACGGCAAGGCCGGCCCGTGCGAACAGCTGCTTGCCCTGATACTCGAAAAGATCCACCCGCGTCCCTTGGTTCGCTGCCAGTGAAGGGCCCGCAACCGGGCGGGCCGGTCGGGGATCCTAGCCATGCCCCGCGTGTGAGTGCGGCGCATCTGCACGTGCATGGGCGCGGCGTGCGCGGTTATCCCCCTGGTCGCGAATCGGAATCGCGAGTCAACCGGAGCGTTGCCCCGCAGGCCGGGGCGTCGTTTCGTCTTTACAACGGGATAACCGCGCCCGCCGCGCTATCTGTCGCGTTGGCATGCGCGGCCGCCGTGGTTATCCCCTTGGTCGCGAATCGGAATCGCGAGTCAACCGGGGCGTTGCCCCGGAGGCCGGGGCGTCGTTTCGTCTTCCCAACGGGATAACCGCGCCCGCCGACCGACCGGTACCCTCATCGTATGGCCGGAGTTTGGGAAATCGCCGAGCGACTCGAGATGCTGCTGGTGCTTCAGTGGCTCGACGAGGAGCGCCCGGCCGATGGCGGCGTGATGGTGTCGATCGCCACCGCTGCCGACGAGTTGGATCTTGATTCGGATGAGGGGCTGCTACTGGTGATGGGTGCGCTCTCGACGCTTGAGGAGCAGCGCCGCATCGAGGTGAGATGGCCCCGCGGGCCTGGTGCCGACGCCCATGTGCGACTTGCCGATGGCATCCGCAGCGACGCACTGCGCCTCTTCGGCACGTAGTTCCTAACTTCGGCGGCGCACGAGGCGCACGGCCACCGCAGTTCCGATGAGGGCACCGATGATGGCGCCGGCAACCAGCGCGGTGGCCCGGTTTGCCGTCGCCGGATCGAGCCACCACACCAGAAGGCCGGCGATTCCGAGCCCCACAGCACCGGCCACGAGGGCCCCTGCCGCGGCAACCGTGATAGTTCGGCCATCAGGCAGGCGCATGCCACGCCGGTCGTCGTCTGGTGCACGATCACGGTCGGGGTCGGTGAACATGCGCACGGCATCGGGATCGCGCGCGGTGGCCGCAATGCCCGCCGCCATTCCCGGAAGGGTCCCGGGGTACAGGGTGGCCTCGCGGGCGATCAACCTGAGTGCTGCGCCGGTGCGACCCAGGTGCAGCGGATCACGGGGCAGGGCACGGGTGATGGCGGCTGCCGCCAGTGCAGCGGCCTCCTCGGGGGCGATGTCACCCGGCATCACCCGGGGATCGGCATCGTCGGCGTCGTCACCGGGGGCCAGCACCAGATCGGCGATTGCTGCACCGGGGGGCGGCATGCCGCCGGGGAAGCCCACGGCGAGACCGCCGATGGTGCACGCCCCGGTCAGGTCCACCAGATCGTCGGGTCGGGCCTCGCCAAATGCCCTGATGACCGCATCGCGAGCGTCTGGGGCAGCCGCCGCCAGTCGGTCGGCAGCCAGGGCGGTGCCGCAGGCCAGCACGGCACGGCGCACCGTCTCGGCGTCAGCTCCCTCGGGGTCCACCAGCGCGCCGGCCGATGCACGCCCCGGGCCGGACCGACCGACCCACAGGGCGACGCGCGTCATCCCCCGTCTGCTCCCACGGCACCGATCACAGCGATGAGCTCATCGGCAGACACTCCCTGACCAGCCTCCACGTGTACGGCGGTGATGGATCCGGCCGTGTGCGCGGTGACCTCGTTCTCCATCTTCATCGCCTCCACGATGCACAGCACCTCACCCACGGCCACCTCCTGGCCCACGGCCACTGCCACCGACAGCACGGTGCCCTGCATGGGTGAGTGCACCTCACCCGTGGCCCCAGCGCCACCGTGGCCACCCGCGGCCTTCTTCTCGCGCGTGCGCTTGGGCGCGGGTGCGGCACCCGACGGGCTCAGGTCCTTCTCGGGGATGAACAGGCGCACATCGAAGCGGCGCCCGGACACCTCGGCCACCATGGTGCGCTCGGCAACCGGCTCGGCATCGGGCGCCTTTGGTGCCGGGGGAGGGGCGCCGTCGCGCGCGGGCAGCGGGGTGTTGCTCTCAGACATCACCTTCATGGCCGCGTGGCAGGCACCGCCGTCGATGAACTCCTGCTGGTTGAGCAACCAGATATGGAATGGGATGAGCGTGGTGGGGCCCTCCACCACGTACTCCTCCAGCGCCCGCAGCATGCGCTTGCGTGCCGACTCGCGGTCAACGTCCCAGGTGATGAGCTTGGCCACCATGGGGTCGTACATGTCGCTGATCACCGAACCGGCCTGCACGCCCGAGTCGGTGCGCACGCCCGGGCCTGAGGGCTCGCGGTAGGCGTTGATGGGGCCGGGTGTGGGCAGGAACCTGCGCTCGGCGTCCTCGGCGTTGATACGGCATTCGAACGCGTGGCCACGGGGGGCCACTTCGTCTTGCGTCATGCCGATGGCCTCGCCTGCGGCGATGCGGATCTGCTCGCGCACCAGGTCCATGC
>SYFI01000075.1 GCA_005800465.1 Actinomycetota bacterium
ACGGCCTTCTCGGGGCCGAGCGAGACGAGAATGACCTCGTCGGCGGTACCGGCCTCCTTCAGGCGGATGGCCTCTTCAACTGCGTACTTGTCAAACTCGTTGAGCATGCGGTCGCCCTCAGTACGGACGAGGCGAAAGGTGCTCGGGTCTATCCGCTTCTCAGCGGTAGTGTCCGGCACCTCTTTGACGCAGACGGCGATCTTCACGAAGGCTGGCTCCTGGGAGTGGACTCATGCCCGGCGATCAGACCCCTCGAAGAGGCCCTCGCTTGCGAGCGGACGCGTTCCGCTCCGGGGCGGGGGGAAAGATACCAGCGTCGCGGGATTTCGCCGCCCCTACGGCGACCAATCGCATTGAGCCCGGCAGCAGCCCGCCCCAGCGATCAGTCCCCGGGCCACACCGGCGCACGCTTCTGCAGGAACGCCTGCATGCCCTCACGGCGCTCTGGGTCGCCAAATGCCTGCGCAAACTCCTCCAGTTCGCGTGCGAGTGCAGGGGCCGGATCGCCGAGCGCCATGTTCACCAGCGCCTTCGCCCGGGCCACAGCAGATGGCGAGCGCGAGGCGATCTCGTCGCCAATCGCCGCAGCGGCGTCCAGGAGGTCGTCAGGCGCATGTACCGCCGTCACCAGGCTGTGGGCAAGGGCCTCGTCGGCCGAGACCATGCGCGCGGTCAGGATCATCTGCTTGGCAAAGCCCTCCCCCACCACGCGGGCCAGCCGCTGTGTACCGCCCCAACCGGGAGCGATACCCAGTGACACCTCGGGCAGCGCGATCCGCGCGGCGTCAGACGCGATACGGATATCGCAGGCCAATGACACCTCGCAGCCGCCTCCCAACGCGAATCCATTGATGGCGGCGATAACCGGTACGGGACTGGCTGCGATGGCGTTGCACAGGCCGTGGCCGGCTTCGGCAAACGCGCGGGCGCCCGCCACGTCGAAATCGGCCATCACGGCAATGTCAGCGCCCGCACAGAACGCACGGCCCGCACCGGTAATGACGATGGCACGCACCTGTGGGTCGTTGGCCGCGGCATCCAGTGCCACCACCAATTCCTCGATCATCTGCGGCGACAGCGCGTTGAGCGCCTCCTGCCGGTCGAGCATCACAAACTGCACGGCCGCGCGGCGCTCAAACGCGATGCCCACGCTAGGCGGCAACGCGGCCCTCGAGGAACGAGACCATCTCGTCCACCGGGGCGCCCGGGGTGTACACCGCAGCCACGCCGAGCGCGCGAAGCTCGTCGGCGTCGTCGCTGGGGATGGTGCCGCCAACGATCACCAGCACGTCGTCGGCACCCTCGGCAGCGAGCAGATCCATCACCCGCGGTACCAGCGTCATGTGCGCGCCGGAGAGAATTGAGAGGCCCACCGCGTCGGCGTCCTCCTGCACAACAGTGGCCACCACCTGCTCGGCCGTCTGGTGCAGGCCGGTGTAGATCACTTCCATGCCGGCGTCACGAAGCGAACGGGCCACGATCTTGGCTCCGCGGTCGTGGCCGTCGAGGCCGGGCTTGGCGATGACAATGCGAATCGGACGTCCCATAGACAATAAGGGTACCTCCTCTGCGGGCACGCCAGCCGTGGTGACGACCTCGGTCGGCTGGTTCGACCACTGCACATGCAAAGCCGGGGGCAACGACCGTTGCAGGGAGTGGCACCATTCCCACGGAGGCGGCGGTGGGTGTTGAATGCCGTTGCTCCTGATCACCCGACCCGAACGGATACCGCCAGATGGACGTCACCAAGAGCCGCACCGCCGACCCAACCCGCATACGCGCCGACGTGGTGGTGATCGCGGTGGCCGACCCCCCGGGAACGCCAACCGGCCCGCTGGCCGCGGTCGACGCAGCACTCGGTGGGCTCGTGTCGTCGGTCATCAAGGATGGCGAGGTCACCGGGAAGGCCGGACAAGTGCACGTGCTGCATACGCGCGGTGACATCCCCGCCACGCGCGTGCTGCTGGTGGGTGTGGGTGCCGATCCCGATCGCGGCGCATGGGCCTCGGCCGGTGCCGCTGCCGCCCGGGCCGCACGCGACCTGGGTGCCGCCAAGGCCGCGCTTGTGGCCGGTGACGACATGGATGCCGGCGACCTGCGTGCCATGGCCGAGGGTCTTGCCACCGGCGCATGGCGACTCGATGCATTCCGCTCGGGCACGCGCGACGCATCGCAGGAACGCCCATCGCAGATCGTGGTCGCCGGGACAATCAAGCCCGCCGACGTCCTGCGGGTGCAGGCCACCTCCGAGGCCATCGGGCTTGCGCGCGAGTTGTCGGAAACCCCCGCCAACCACATGACACCAAGAATGCTGGCAGCGCGCGCCGAGAAGGTGGCCGCAAGCTCGCGCAACCTCTCAATCGAGGTACTGGGGCCGCGCGAGCTCACGCGCCTCAAGGCCGGAGCGCTCATGGCTGTGGCGCAGGGGTCTGCCGAACCCGCCGCCATGATCGTGATGCGTTACCGCCCGTCGAAGGGTGTGAAAAAGGGCAAGGAGGTGCTCGGCCTCGTGGGCAAGGGCGTCACCTTCGACACCGGCGGAATCTCCATCAAGCCGTCCGCGGGCATGGAGGAGATGAAGATGGACATGGCCGGTGGTGCCGCGGTCATCGCCGCCATGGGCCTGATCGCCGAGATGCAGGTGCCCGGCGAGGTGCTTGCAGTGGTGCCCACCACCGAGAACATGCCCAGCAGCACGGCAATGAAGCCCGGTGATGTGTTCACCGCGATGAATGGCAAGACCATCGAGGTGACCAACACCGACGCCGAGGGCCGCCTCATCCTGGCCGACGCCCTCACGTACGCATCGCGCAAGGGCGCCACGCGCATGATGGACATGGCCACTCTCACGGGCGCCATCGTGGTGGCAATCGGCGACGTGTACGCCGGGCTGTTTGGCAGCGACCCCGCATTCACGCAATTGGTGAGAGATGCCGGTGACGACACGGGTGACCTGTGCTGGCCCATGCCGCTCCACCCCGGATACGACCCGCTGGTCAAAAGCGCGGTGGCCGACCTGTCCAACTCGGCGAAGAAGCGCCAGGCGGGTGCTGTGTACGCCGCGCGCTTCCTGCGCGACTTCACCGAGGGCAAGCCCTGGTGCCATGTGGATGTGGCGGGCACGGCCATGAACGGCGACCATGCCACCGGGTTTGGCGTGCGTCTTGCCGCCGACGTGGCCGAGCGCGTGGCACGCCTCAGGTGAAGCGCCTCTTCACGCTCATCCTGCTGATGGCGGTGGCTGCGGGAGCGGCCATCCTGCTCATGCGCACCGTTGCTCGCACCGAGATCGTTGACCTGTTCAGCGCACCTGCGCCGGTGACTGACGTCGCCATAAATGTGGACACCGGTGGCATCAGCGTGGATGGCGGCGTCGATTCGGCGCTCACCGCGCGCATCACCCGTGGCTACGCATTCTGGGGACCCGACGTCACCACCACGGCATCCGGCGGCAAGGTGACCATGACCGCCA
>SYFI01000076.1 GCA_005800465.1 Actinomycetota bacterium
ACACCATGTCGGCACCGCGGACGGCCTCTTTCAGTTCTTCCCGGCTCTCCTCAGCAGCCTCGCGGCCCACGCGGGGCTCTGCGCCGGCGCCGAGCCCGCGGGTGATCGTGCCACCGATGTGGATCTTCACGTCGGCGTCGCAGCCGGTGAGTGCCTGTGCGTCGGTGTTGACGGCGATGAACTCCACGCCGCGCACACCTGCGTCGATCATGCGGTTGACGGCGTTGGATCCGCCGCCACCCACACCCACGACCTTGATGACTGCCAGATAGTTGCTGCTCTCCACGTTGCCGGTCCTCCCCGGGCACGCTAAAAAATCATCGGGATGACGGAGGTCATCTCGTTGGGGCACGTTTCGCCTGCTGTGACCGTAGTCCTCCCTGAAAACGGGGTCAACCCGCACTTGAGGGATTCATACCGATCCGGAGTAAGCCTCAACTATGGGTTGAGGGTTGTACCCATTCCCCCCGTTGTGTCGACCATTCCCCCATTGGATGTTCCGTCAGTGCTGGTGGCGTCTTCGCTCGTACTGTCTGTCGAGGTACCGTCGGTTGTCGAGGTACCACCGGTCGTCGCGCCGTCGGTTGTGCCGGGCACCGCCAGGCGCTGGATGGTGCTCCCGAGCATCGGTCGCGATGGGTTCGACAGGTCAAGGTATGCTGCTGCATCGAGGGCCCTGGGGTCGGCCTGCGACAACACAGCCGCCAGTGCCTGTGCTTTCTCAGCCAACTTGGTGGCAGCACCCAGGCGGAGATTGAGCCCATTGTTCAGCTTGGCCTCCAGCCCACCGCCGACCGCGTGCAGGTCGCGCAGACGGCCCGCGATGTCCGGTGGCAGCCAGCCGATAAATCGCAGGGCCGCACGCTGACCATTGGCGGTGAGCACCCCGCTCTGCGGGTATGACGCCACCGTGATCACCGGCAGCCCGGCACGGTTGCCAGCCTTCCCCATCACCTGCCCCGACGGAGAGATGAGATATCGGCGGCCGCCCTTTACTGACAGGATCGCGATGGGAGCACCCATGGTCACCCGCACGGTGATCGACCACGGCCAGTCACGCTCGATATCGGTGTCGAGCACTCCGGGAAATCTGGTGAGCGCAGTACGCATGTCGCCGGACGGCAGGCGCACCATCGACCCGGTGCCAGCAACCAACTCGGCCGACTCCTGCACCTCGGCGGGGTAATCGCCCGTGTAGCCCTTCACAGTTACGTCGGAGATACCGAACACCGGACCGCTGATGGTCCACAGAATGAGCAGCACCGACGCCACGGTGACCACCGACACGTACGCGGCAATACGCAGCACGCGGGCGCGGGCCTCCGGGTTGGAGGAACGCCACGGCGGACGCTGGCCGGTGCGGGGTCGCGACCCGCGCGGCGACGAGGCGCGGCGCCGGGGAATCGACGGCATCTTCATGAAATCTCTTGCAGGGGCGGGGGGCCGATGCCCCATTCGGGGTGCAGGTAGCGCACCTCGGCATGCAGCACGGGGCCCCCGGCATCTCGCACAGTGCGCCGGCATTTGTCCATCACGGCGATGACGTCGGTGGCGCTGCACCCCGGTGCGGCCTCAATGAAGTTGGCGTGTACCGGCGACACCCGGGCGCCACCGATGGCGAACCCCTTGAGCCCAGCGGCCTCGATGAGCCGCCCCGACGATTCGCCCGGCGGGTTGGTGAACACGCTGCCGAAGGTCCGCACCCCTTGAGGCTGGGTGCTGCGACGGTGCGCGCGAAAGCCGTCGAGGGTCTGTGTGATGGTGGCCGGATCGCCCGGTGCCAGACGAAAGCCCACGGCGGCCACTACCTGATCACCCGTCACCGATGTGGTGCGGTACCCCATGGCCAGCTCGTCACGGCCCACCTTGCGCGGTCCAAATGCGTCGCACACCACCGCCCAGTCGAGTACCTGCGAGAGATCCGACGCGTAGGCCCCCGCGTTCATGGCCACCGCGCCGCCCGCGGTACCGGGAATGCTCGCGCCGAACTCCAAACCGGTGAGCCCTGCTGCGGCGGCGCGCTGCACGGCCCGGGGAAGCGATGCGCCACCCCCGCACCACAGCGTGTCGGCACCACGTACCGAGATGGACGACAGACGACCGGCAAGGCGAATGACCAGCCCCCGGAATCCCGCGTCATCCACAATGAGGTTGGACCCCCTCCCCACCACGGCCACCGGTGCATCGCGACCAGCCGCCCAGGCCAGCGCCTCGGTCACACCCCCGAACGAGGTGCAGATGGCAAGCGCGTCGGCGGTGCCGCCCACCCGGATACTGGTGAACGGGGCGAGTGGCACCTGTTCGCGTATGCCCGCGGTGGTCTCAGCCACCGAGGGCCTCGAGAATGCGCGGGCCAAGCGTGGTGATGTCGCCAGCGCCCATGGTGATAACCAGATCGCCGGGGCGCAGATCGGGCACGATCACGGATGGCACGTCGGCCAGCAGCGGCACGAACATCATCTCGTCGGGCCCTCGGATGGACGACATCACCAGCGTGCTATCCACTCCGGGTTCGGGGGTCTCGCGGGCGGCGTAGATGTCGGTGACCACCACGATGTCGGCCGACGACAGCGCCTCGCCGAACTCAACTGCGAGCGCACGGGTGCGCGAGAACAGGTGGGGCTGGAACACCGCCACGATGCGGCCGTCGTGCACGCTGCGGGCCGCGGCCAGCGTTGCCGCCACCTCAACCGGATGATGGGCGTAGTCGTCAACCACGCGAACCCCACCCGCGGTGCCTATGTCCTCAAATCGTCGCCCCACGCCTGCAAAGGGCGCAATGCGCTCGGCAGCGAGCGCAGGCGGTACGCCGCACCAGTCGGCCAATGCAATGGCACATGCAGCGTTTTCGCGGTTGTGGGCGCCCGGTGCGGCCATGTCGAGCGCCACACGGTCGCCGGTTGCAAGCACCAGCGTGTGGTCGTGCACGTGCGCCCATGCTCCATGCACGTCGCCCACCACACGTACCGCACATGGCGCACCTGCGGCAACACGCTGCGCCCGGGAATCGGGACCAACCACCAGCAGGCCGTCGGCTGGCAGCCCAGCGATGAACTGGCGAAATACATCCTCCACCTCGTCAATGGAGGCGTAGGTGGAGTGGTGGTCGTGGTCCACGTTGAGAAGAATGGCTGCCTCGGCTGGCAGGCGAAGCAGCGACCGGTCGCTCTCGTCGGCCTCGGCGCAAAACCACGGGCCATCACCCCATGCCGCACCAGTGCCGTCGCCCCACGGAACCTCTGCGCCCACGCACAGCGTGGCGCCGCCCAGAGCGAGCGAGAGCATGGCAGTGGTGGTGGACTTGCCATGCGCCCCGGCCACGGCAAGTCCGCGATGACCATCCATGAGCATGGCCAGCAGATCGGAGCGGTGGATCACCGTGAGCCCCCGTTCGCCCGCCGCCACCACCTCGGGGTTGGTGGCGGGGATCGCAGTGGACAGCACCACCACGTCAACCTTGGCCGGAATGGCATCGGCCGAATGCCCCAGGTGCACGTCGGCGCCCGCAGCCCGGAGCGCCACGAGGGCTGGTCCGTCCTCGCGGTCGGTACCCGACACCGCCCACCCCTTGCGCAGCGCTAACAGGCCCAGGGCGCTCATTCCGGCGCCACCGGCGCCTACAAGATGGATTGATTGCGTGCTCACCTGCGGGCCGCCGCCTCGACCATGTCGGCGATGCGCTCGGCCGCGTCGGGGCGCGCGGCGCGGCGGGCGGCCTCACCCATGGCCTTCAGGCGGTGCCGATCAACCAGCAACGCGCCCACGATCTCCTTCAGCCGCTCGGCCGTGCACTCGTCGTCGCGCAGCACGATGGCCGCGCCGGCATCGGCCAGCCACTGGGCATTGCCCGTCTGGTGGTCAGCAGTGGCATGTGGGTAGGGCACAAGGATGGATGGCCGCCCGATGGCCGCGAGTTCAAAGACCGACCCGCCCGAGCGCGAGATGATCAGATCGGCGGCGGCCACCGCCGCCGGGAAGTCGGAGAGGAACCCGAACACGTGGTAGCGGGGGCCGCAGCCAGTGGAATCAACCTGCCCACGCACTGCGGCCTCGTTGCGCTCACCGGCCACGTGCACCACATCAAACGGCGGGTTGGGGCAGAACGCGCCGAGCGCGGCCTCGTTGATGGACTGTGCCCCCTGGCTGCCACCCGCCACCAGCACGCACGTGCCGGTGGGGTCGAGCCCCAGCGTGCGCCGACCCTCCGCGCGCGTGGCGTCGCGCACCACACGGCTCACCGGGCGCCCGGTCACGACGTACTTGCGGCCCGTCCGACCTGCGATGGGGAATGCCAATGCCACACGCCTGGCGAACGGCGCGGCAAGACGGTTGGCAAGGCCCAGACGGGAATCAGCCTCCATCAGCACCACCCGACGCCGCGTGAGCCTGCCAGCGATTGCGGCGGGGCCTGCCATGTATCCACCGCCACCCACCACCACGTCGATCCGGCGACGACGCAACACGCCCATCATGCGAGGCACGGCCAGCGCGGCCTGCACCACCGCACCGATATTGCGCAGCGACAGGCGACGGTCAAACCCGCGAAGCGGCACGTGGTCCTCGGCGTAGCCGTGCTCTGCAGGGATTCCGGAGCCCGCACGTCCGCCGACCCCGATGAAACTCACCTCATTGCCGCGGGAGCGGAGCTCCTCAGCGAGCGCGAGCGCCGGCATGATATGCCCGGCTGTCCCGCCCGCCGCGATCGCGATGCGCAGGCTCATCTCCGCTCCTGACGACGGTGAGGTTCCTGGACCGCCTGGCACGCGAGCGCCTGCCGATCCCGACGAGGATCCCGGATGCTGCTGCGAAGACGACGAGGCTGCTCCCCCCGTAACTCATGAATGGAAGTGGCACCCCGGTGACCGGGAGCATGCCGAGCACGGCGCCCAGATTGACGATGGCCTGGATACCGATAAGTGATGTGAGCCCGCCGGCCAGAAGCCGCTGCCGCTGATCGGGAGCCGACACGGCAATACGGTAGCCACTCCACACGACGGCTCCCACCAACGCGATGACACCGAGGAACCCGATGAGGCCCAACTCCTCACCCACCGTCGCCATGATCATGTCGGTATGCGCCTCTGGGAGGTAGAACACCTTCTGCAGGCCATTTCCGAGCCCCGTGCCGCTCACCCCGCCGGATCCGATCGCGATCTTGGCCTGCACGATCTGATATCCGGCGCCCTTGGCGTCGACCCACGGGTCGAGAAACGACATGAGGCGTTCACGGCGATAGGGCGCGATCGCGATGCCGAGGGCGCCCAGAGCGACGGCCCACGTGCTGATGATCCCCAGTATTCGGACGGGTACCCCGGCAATGACGATCATCGCAAGCCCCACACCCACAAGAACGACGGCGGTGCCGAGGTCGGGCTCCACGACGATGAGTACAGCCATGGCCATCATCGCGATGAGCGGAACGCGCATGGTCTTCATCTCGTCGAGCCTGCCCGCGTTCTTACACAGGTATCCCGCAAGCCACAGGATGATTGCAAGCTTGGCGAACTCGGCTGGCTGCACCTGCACCGGCCCGGCACCGATCCAGCGGCGCGATCCGCCGGCCATGATTCCGATACCCGGCATCAACACCACCACCAGCGCGGCGATGCTGACGACCATCGCTGGCTTGCCGATAGCCACGAGACGCGACGGATTCAGCCGGGCACACGCAGCGAACACGATGAGTCCGATAAATGCATAGATACCCTGCCGCACCAGCAACCCCTGAGGACTCTCGTCTGAGAGCAGCGCTGCGGCACTTGATGCCGAATACACCATCACCACGCCGATGCAGATGAGCATGAGCAGCGAGATGGTGAGAATGGCCTCAGGGGCGATATCGCTGCCCGTGCCACCCCTCTTACGAGGGGCGAGTGTTCGAGGAGGGGCTGCGGATGCGAGCGGCACAGGGAAAGATTCGCCGCCGCACACCCAACTTCCTACCTGGCCCCGAACTCCCGTGCGCACTCGCGAAACACATCACCCCGGTGTTCGTACGACCTGAACTGGTCAAACGACGCACAGGCGGGCGACAACAGCACCACGTCGCCCGACCGCGCCCCTGCGGACGCTGCGGCAACGGCGGACTGCAGGTTGGGGTGCGACACAGATGTCACACCGCAATCTCCCAGCGCAGCGGCAAGTTGAGGGGCGGTCTCACCGATCAGATGCGCGGTATCAACCACCCCGCGCGCGGCCTCTGCCAAATCGTCAAAGGGGGTGCCCTTGCTGCTGCCGCCGGCGATGAGGATGACCCGGTCGGGGTAGGCATCGAGCGCCGCGATCGCGGCGGCCGGGTTGGTGGCCTTGGAGTCGTTGACGTAGGTGACACCGCCGGCCACCCCCACCACTTCAAGGCGATGTGGGACACCGGCAAATGACGCCAGCCCGGCAGCGATCGCCTGGGCCGTGAGTCCGGCGTGAGCCGCCATCGCGGCCGCGGCCATCACGTTCTGGCGATTGTGTGTGCCCCGCAGCGGGATCTCATCCCAGCCGGCGATGCGGCCAAGGCCCGACACGTGCAGGCCGTCCTGCGCCCACGCCACGGCATCGTCACCCGGTACCCCAGAGGTCACGACACACCGGGCGGGCGCCGCACCGGGTGATGCCTCGCCCTGCGGCAGGATCGCCAGATCACCCGGCTGCTGGTGTGCAAACAGATTGCGCTTGGCAGCCGCGTATGCCGCCAGATCGTCGTACCGGTCCAGATGGTCCGGGGTGACATTGAGCATTACGGCTGCCCGGGGGCGGAAGGTGGGCACGTCCTCCAGCTGAAACGACGAGCACTCCACCACAAGCCATGCGGCGGCGTCCACCTGCCCCACGAGGCCCGTGAGTGGCGTGCCCTGATTGCCGCATGCCACTGCACCCCGCCGCGCCGAACGCAGACTGTGCGCCCACAGCTCGGTGGTGGTGGTCTTGCCGTTGGTCCCGGTGATTCCCATGAGCGGATTGGGGAGTACGCGCGACGCCAACTCAATCTCGCTCCACACCGGAGTGCCGGCCGCATACGCCGCGGCGAGCGGGGGTGCCTCGCGGGGCACCCCCGGGCTTCGCACAACCAGATCGGCCTCCACGGCCTCGTCCCACGGGCTTCGCACCTCGATACCCGCCGCCTGCAGCTCGGTGCCATCAACCTGCAGGCGGTCCACGCCCACTACCTGCCACCCCTGGGCCGCGAGGAGCAACGCAGATGCCCGGCCGGACCTGCCGAGGCCCACCACCAGCGCACGGCCGGGCGTGGGGAGCGCCGGGCTCATGTGGGCAGCGTGCGGAAGAAGAGCGTGAAGCCGATAGCCGCGAACATGAGCGCGATGAGCCAGAACCGCACGATGATCTTGGTTTCGCTCCACCCGGCCATCTCGAAGTGATGGTGTACCGGCGCCATGAGAAACACCCGGCGGCGCGTGCGCTTGAACACGAGTACCTGGATGAGCACCGAAAGCGCCTCGATCACAAATACGCCGCCAACGAGGACGAGAAGGAACTCGGTCTTGGTCATCACGGCGAGCGCAGCAATGGCGCCACCCAGTGCGAATGACCCGGTATCGCCCATGAACACCGACGCGGGGTATGAGTTGAACCAGAGGAACCCCACGCACGCGCCCATGAGCGTGGCCGCGAAGATGGCCATGTCGCGCTGCCCCGTAACCACGAAGGTCATGCCGATGTAGGCCAGCAGGGCGATGGCCATGGTGCCTGCGGCAAGACCATCGAGGCCATCGGTGAGGTTGACCGCGTTGGTGGCACCGGCCAGCACCAACAGCACGAGAATACCGAAGGCGATGGGCCCGATCTCGAACGACGCGCTTCGCACGATGTGCAGGTCGATGGTGGTGGGAACACCTACCACCCGCACCCCGACGACCGACAGCACGATGGCCACCACCACCAGGGCGATCATCTTCCACCGGCCCGAGAGCCCAAGCGACCGCTTCTTCACGATCTTCATCCAGTCGTCCACAAAGCCGATGGCCCCGCACGCGAGCGTGGTGAAGAGCACGGTCATGGCGGCAGTGCTGCGCGACGAGAGAATGAGGAACGGGATGGCCATTGCCAGCAGAATGAGCAGTCCTCCCATCGTGGGAGTTCCCTGCTTCTCGGCGTGCCCCTCGGGGATCTCGCCCTGCGGACGGATGAACTGCCCCACCTCGTGGTCACGCAACCAGCCGATAAACTTGGGGCCGAGGAACAGCATGAGCATGACGGCGCCGATTGCGGCGATCAGGACGCGCGGCACGGGTTAGGCCTCCCGCTCCCGGATGGCGCGCGCCACGCGCTCCATCGTCATGCCACGGGAGCCCTTGACCAGCACCACGTCGCCGGGCTCAATGAGCGCGGGCACTCCGGCCACGGCATCGTCGGTGGTGGCGAAGATGGCGCTCGCAACGCCGTGTGCACCGTCCGGGTACGACGCGGCGCGCGCACCCACCGCGATCACCAGGTCAACGCCCAGGCGGGCGGCCTCCCCGCCCACCTCGCGGTGAAAGCGGGCCTCATCGGGTCCGAGTTCCAGCATGTCGGCCATCACGGCCACGTGGCGACCATCACGCCGGCACAGGTCGGCCAGTGCGGCGCCCATCGCCGGAGGGTTGGCGTTATAGCAATCCTCTATGAGCATGCCGCCGCCCGGCAGCGGGTACTCGATACCCCGCATGGCTGAGCGCACAAGGCGCACCGGGGTACCGGCCGCGGGTGGTGTGCCAAGCGCGGTGGCCACGGCCACGGCGGCGGCCATGTTGCGTCGCTCCCAGGCCTTGAGATCGCCGAGGTCGAGGTCGATGGCCGGCTCATCGCCAAAGCGCACCACACCCACGCCCTCGGGCAGCGCATCCACATAGGCGCTCAGGTGAATGTCGTCGTCGGGGATGACCGCAACTCCGCCCGGGCGAAGAGCGCCCAGGATCTCTGCCTTTGCGGCGGCGATCGCCTCGATGGTTCCCAGCAGCTCAAGATGCACGGGGCCCACGGAGGTGATGACCGCCACGTCGGGTGGTGCAAGCACGGCCAGCTCGGCGATCTGACCGGGGCCCCGCATTCCCATCTCAATGACGGCCACCTCGGCGTCGGCGGGCAGTCCGAGAATGCTGAGCGGCACGCCCACCTCGGTGTTGCGGTTACCCGGCGTGCAGGCCACTCGTACTCCGGCGGCAAGAAGCACCGCGCCCACGCTGTCTTTGGTCGAGGTCTTGCCGTATGAGCCCGTGACGCCCACCACCCGTGCACCCAGGTGCTGGAGGGCACCGCGCCCGACGAGCCCCAGGGCCTCAATCGGATCGCCGGCGAGCAATACGGCGGCACCGGTACGCGCCAGATCGTCCCCCACCTCCGACCACGCCTCGGGGCCCACCAGCACAGCGACTGCGCCCTGCGCGATGGCATCTGCCGCATGCAGGCCGCCATCCACGTTTTCGCCCGAGACACCCACAAACAGGCAACCGGGCACGACGTCACGCGAGTCGGCGGTTGCACCCTCCACCATCACATCGTCGTCGCCTGCGACCAGCGTGATCCCGCCCCACTCAATGATGTCCCGCAGCGCAATCCTCATGTGGCCCGCCTGGTGCCGAGCACCTCACGCGCCACCTGGCCGTCGTCGAACGGAGTGACCACGCCAGCCACCTCTTGCCCCGACTCATGCCCCTTACCGGCGATCACCACCACGTCACCCGGGCGCGCCGCGTCAATTGCCGTGGCAATGGCCAGCCGGCGATCAGCCTGCACCAGCAGGTCGGCCGGGCCATGCCCCGCACCCGCGACGATCTGCTGGATGATGGCGTCGGGGTCCTCGCTGCGCGGGTTGTCGGAAGTGACGATGCACACATCCGACAGTGCGCGGCCGATGGCCCCCATCTGCGGGCGCTTTCCGGTGTCGCGGTCGCCCCCGCAGCCAAACAGCACGATCAGGCGTCCGTCGCCTGCCAGATCGCGCGTGGTGCGCAGCACGTTCTCGAGCGAATCGGGTGTGTGCGCGTAGTCAACAAGCACCTGAAATGGCTGGCCCATGTCGATGGGCTCAAGCCGCCCCGGCACTCCCTGCACCAATGAGATACCCCGGGCCACGGCCGTGTGATCGAGGCCCAGCAATTCACCCATCGCCACCACGCCCAGCACGTTCTCAACGTTGAAGCGCCCCCGGAGCGGGCTCTCGATGTGAAGCGCCCCCCGGGGAGTCCTCACCGTGGCCGTGAACCCCTGCGCGGTCATCTCGAGTACCTCGGGGGCGACATCGGCGTCGGGGGCATCGATACCGAAACCCATTAGCCCCAACTCGTCGGCCAGGCGCCGGCCGGCCGGGTCGTCGAGGTTGACCGCACCCGGCGGGTTCGCCCCCTCGCCGTCGGGGCGCGCAAACAGCAGGCGCTTGGCCTGGAAGTACGACTCCTCGTCCCCGTGGAAATCGAGGTGGTCGCGCGTGAGGTTGGTGAAGATGGCCGCGGCGAAGTGCAGGCCCGCAACGCGGTGCTGAGCAAGCGCGTGTGATGACACCTCGATGGCGCAGGCGGTGTCACCCGAGTCGCGCATGTTCGCGAGCAGCCCCTGCATCTCGACGCTCTCGGGCGTGGTGTGCGTCGGCACCGACGACCGGCCACCCATCCGGATCTCGACCGTGCCGATGACCCCGCACTTCATGCCAGCGGCCTGGAGTACCGCGTGCGCCAGATACGCGCTGGTGGTCTTGCCATTGGTACCGGTGATACCCACAACGGTCATATTCGCGGAGGGGTCGCCCTCGATCACTGCCACCATGAGCGCCATTGCGCCCCGGGAATCGGGCACGAGCACCTGAGGCACCGGAAGGTCAAGTGGGCGCTCAACCACAAGCGCCGACGCGCCCCGTGCCACGGCATCGGCTGCGAAGTCGTGGCCATCGGCGCGCCCACCCACCAGGCAGGCGAACAGGTCGCCCGGCCCGACATCTGCGGAGCGGTATCTGATGGCCGCGACATGCGTTGTCGCGGCCGCGTCGGCAGCAGCGGGA
>SYFI01000077.1 GCA_005800465.1 Actinomycetota bacterium
ACCACCATAATAATTTCTTTAACGCCTGCCACTTTTGCTGGAATTGCATTCATTAATACCGAAGATGGATACGCTGCTTTTCCTCCAGGCACATATAAACCTACTTGGAAGTCGGGCACCAGGCCGGCGAGGGCACGCAGCAGCGTCGACTTTCCGCCGCAGGATGGCCCTTCCAGCACCACGATTTCGCCGGCGTGCACATCGAGGCTCACCCCACGGAGCGCCGGGCTGGTTGATCCTCCGTAGGCGAACGCAAGATCGCGCACGCGGGCGACGATCTGCCGCGCTATGGGATCGGGGTACTGCATATGGGTCCCGTCCGGGTCCCCGTGCACCGTCACCTCTTCGCCGAAGGTCATTGGTGCCGAGGGCGGAGGCAGGTCTCCTGACTTCCGGTCATCACGCCCCCACGGCCTTCCCGGTTTCCCGGTGGCTGGCTTTCGCCATATGGAGACGCTCACGGTTCACAGTGGCGGGACCGCGCCGGAATTGCACCGGCTTCCCTTGACCACCGCCCATGGCGTTGTGGGGTGAGGCTACTAGAGCGCGGGAAGCACGACGCCGTGTGCCAGCGCCATGCCGGCAATCGCCACGCCACCCACGCGCAACGACGAGCACCGCAATACGCACCGCACCCCGGCGGGGCACTTCAATCGACAGCGGCGAGTTATGTAAGTGGGCAGCCGGTTCTCCTTCGTTGCTGTGTCTTTCAAAATTCACAGCGTGGCGCGGAAGAACCGAATGCGCCTTCAGGCGTTCACAACCTCAGTGGGGATGACAACTAGGGCGCGAGCCGCTCCATCGTCCATCCCGTGGGCTCCCTGATGGCGATCAGGCGATCGTGCACGCCGTCCGGATCCTCCTGCCAGAACTCAATGGTGCGGGGCTCGAGGCGGTGGCCCACCCATCCTGGCGGCGCCCCCTCATGCGGGTCGTCTGATCGCGCAAATGCCAGCAGTCGGATGAGGTCGCCACGTGTCTCCATGCGGTCACCCTGACCCCCTGCCCATGCCGCAGCGCGGGTTTCGGGCCTTCGCCGGGCGAAGTGGGCGTCCAGCTCGCTGCGCTCCAGCAGTACCACCGGGCCCTCCACACGCAGTTGTCGGCCCAGTGCGGGCCAGTAGAACACCCCGGCGGCATCAGCGCGCTCGGCGATGTCACGTGCTTTGCGCGACGAATCGTCGGTGACCCACTCGATCCCACGCGCGCCCCACGCACGCACGAACACCATGCGCGTCGAGGGCCGTCCGTCAACGCCAGCGGTGGCAAGTGCCATCGCCGCGGCCGCCGGAACGCCCGCTTCACGGGCCTCGTCGATCCAACGGGTGAGGGCCGTCTGGGGGTGTGGCATGAGGTGGTCGGGCAGTAGCGGTGGCACGTCTCCATATTCGGCGCACGCTCGGGGGTAGCCTTCCGTCATGCCCCGAATTGATGTGCCCCAGTGGATCCCCGTGAGCGGAATGGCCGACGGCGAGGTATTGCCGGCCATTGGGAAGCGGGTCATCACCGCTCCGTATGACGGCGATGAGATCGCCGTGGTGGACGACAACGGCGCCGAGGCTGTTGACCTCGCGGTGGCCACGGCCCGCCGGGCACTGGCAGCGGCACCCCCGTCGCAGGCAGAGCGCGCGCAGGTGCTCGACCGCGCCGCTCTGCTGGTAGCGGAACGCGGGGCTGTGCTGGCCACCATCATCGCCGCCGAGGCCGGGAAGCCCATCCGTCAGGCACGGGGCGAGGTCGTACGGTGCGTGGACACGCTCGGGTTCTCGGCGGCAGTGGCCCGCACGCTGGCCGGCGAGGTCATTCCGATGGACGCCTCGCAATCGGGGGTGGACATGGTGGGCTATACGGTGCGCGAGCCCATTGGAGTGGTTGCGGCCATTACGCCGTTCAACTTCCCGCTCAACCTGGTGGCGCACAAGTTGGGCCCGGCCGTGGCTGCGGGTTGCCCGGTGGTGTTGAAGCCCGCGGGCCGGGCCCCGCTGTCGGGCTTGGCGCTTGCCGCCATTCTCATCGAGGCGGGGTTGCCCCCGGCGATGCTGTCGTGGGTGCTGGGGGACGCCGAGGCGGGCGCGCCGCTGGTGGCACATCCGGACATCGCGATGATCTCGTTTACCGGGGGCATGCAGGTGGGCTTTGCGATTCGCGCTGCGCGCCCCGACATCCGGGTAGCGCTGGAGCTCGGGAATGCCGCACCGGTCATCGTGCACCACGATGCCGACGTGGCAGTGGCGGCCGATCGCATCGCGGCTTCGGCGTTTACGCACGCGGGGCAGTCGTGCATCTCGGTGCAGCGGATCCTCGTGCAGCGTGAGGTGCATGACGCGCTGGTGGATGGACTGCTGCCGAGAGTTGATGCATTGGTGGTGGGCGACCCACTCGATGAGGCCACCGATGTGGGGCCGGTGTTCGACCCGGCATCAGCCACCCGCATTAGGGAGTGGATTGACGAAGCCACTGGTCTGGGGGCCCGGGTGCTGCGTGGCGGTGTGCTGGGGGACCACCCGGGGCTATTCGCACCCACGGTCCTTGATGGCGTGGCGCCCACTACCCAGTTGATGTGTCACGAGGCATTTGGTCCGGTGGTTGCCATTGCCGTGTACCACGGCATTGATGACGCCATCGCCGTGGCCAATGCCAGCCCGCTGGGGCTGCAGGCCGCCATCTTCACCGCGCGGGTGGACCGGGCGATGTCATGGGCGCGGCGGCTCGACTACGGCGCGGTGCTCATCAACGAGACCCCCACGTTCCGGGCGGACCACATGCCGTATGGCGGCGTACGCGATTCGGGTGACGCCCGTGAGGGCCCCGGCGCGGCCGTGATGGAGATGACCCGGCCCAAGTTGATCATCACCCGTCTTGCAGGCGGCGAATAGGGCCCCCGACGACGAAGCCCCGCGGAGTGCGCGGGGCTTCGTGTGCATGGCGGGAGAAGGATTTGAACCTTCGTAGGCAGAGC
>SYFI01000078.1 GCA_005800465.1 Actinomycetota bacterium
GGCACGATGGCCCGGGTGGATGATCTGGTGGGGTACGCGCAGGACCACGGCCTGTGCATGATCACCATCACCGACCTCATCGAGCACCGGCGTCGCACAGAGCGCCTGATCGAGCGCGGTGCGGCCGTACGGCTTCCCACCATGTACGGCGAGTTCACCGCCGTGGGCTACAGCGCGCTGATCGACGGCAAGCACCACATGGCCCTGGTGAAGGGCGACGTTGCGGGCAAGGAGAACGTGCTGGTGCGCGTGCACTCCGAATGCCTCACCGGTGATGTGTTCGGCTCGTTGCGCTGCGACTGCGGCGATCAGTTGGACGCCGCGATGCGCATGATCGCCGACCAGGGCGAGGGCGTCCTTTTGTACATCGCGCAGGAGGGCCGCGGTATCGGCCTCATCAACAAGCTCAGGGCGTATGAGTTGCAGGACGACGGCTTCGACACCGTGGAGGCCAACCTGCAGCTGGGCTTTCCGGCCGACCTGCGCGACTACGGCATCGGTGCCCAGATCCTGGTTGACCTCGGGCTCACGTCAATCCGCCAGCTCACCAACAACCCGAAGAAGATCATCGGACTTGAGGGCTACGGCCTCAAGGTGGTTGAGCGCGTTCCCATCGAGGTGGTGCCCGGCAACGAGAACGCCCGGTACCTGGCCACCAAGCGCGACAAGATGGGGCACATGCTGCACCACAACGGGCTCGACCTCGACGACTCCGCGGGTGGGGTGGGCTAACGTACCATGGAGTTCGGTAACCTACCGGAGAGAGGTCTTCCCATGAATCGCCGCTTCGTTGTCTCGGCCGCCGCCACGGCGGGCGTAATCGCCGCAGCGGTCACCATCGCCGGCCCTGCGTCGGCTGGCCTGCTCGCAGGTAATTGCACCACCGCCCAGGCGGGCAACGCATCCGTGGACGCCTTCGGCATCCCCACCTTCGGCAACGACCCCTTCCTCATCACGTCGCGCGGCGCCGGGGCCGCCGGCTCGCTGGTGTTCACGGCACGCGGGGGCAACAGCGTGCAGTCGTACTCGCCCGCCACGAACGCCTTCTCCGTGCTCGCCACCACCAACATCTCCGCGCCGCAGGGCGTGGCCGTCGGCACGGATGGCGCGGTGTGGTTCACCAACTCGGGCCCCAACACCATCGGCAAGATCGCCACGAGCGGCGCGGTGACCGTCTATCCGATTCCCACGGCGAACAGCAACCCGTGGGGCATCGCGCCGGGCCCCGACGGGAACATGTGGTTCACCGAGTACAACACCGGGAAGATCGGCCGCATCACGAACGCGGGTGTGATCACGGAGTACACGCAGCCCATCTTGAGCCCGCTGCAGATCGCCGTGGGGTCCGACGGACGCCTCTGGTACGGCGCGTTCCAGGGCAACCAGATCGGCGCCATCGACATCAATGGCGACTGGCAGGTGTACACGCTGCCGGGAAGCCAGACGAGCCTGAATGGCATCGCCACGGGGTCCGACGCCAACGTGTGGTTCGTCGTCGCCCAGTACGGCAACCCTGGCGTGGGGTTCATCTCCGCCAACGGGCAGTCGACCACCTACCCCATCGGCGTGGCCAATGCGCAGCCCGACCAGATCACGGCCGGGCCCGGGGGCAGCAATACCCAGTGGTTCACGCAGGGCAATGGCAATATCGGCAAGGTCACCACGAGCGGCGTGGTCACCTCGTACCCGGCCACCAGCGGGCAGGCGAACCCCACTGGAATCGTCACCGGGCCCGACGGCAACATCTGGTTCACGGAGGGCGGGTGCGCGGCGCTCGGGCGCATCGGCACCTCGCCGGCCGTGTATGCCGTGATGACGTCGCGGCCACCAATCGTGAAGCGCGGCAAGACCTACACGGTGAGGGTGAAGATGAACGCCAAGGGCAAGGTGAGCCTCGGCATCATCGGCCAGGGCAAGCGCCGCCCGCTGCTCAACACGATGGGCAAGAAGGGCGTCACCACCATCAAGATGACGATCCCCTCGAACCTGCAGTCGTCGTTCCGCGGCAAGGTCACCCTGGTGCTGAACGGGGCGCCGGGCAGCTCGGCCAACAAGGCCGCGCAGACCGCGCCGCTCACCGTGAAGTAGGGGCCGACGCGGGCTAGCTGATCCGCACCACCGTGCCGTCCGCGGTCACCGCGACCGCGGCGGCGCGGTGGCGGGCCAGCAGGGGGCGGCGTCCTCGGGGCCGGCGAGCACCACCGCCTTGGTGAGCGCCTCGGCCAGCCAGGCCTGCGGGGCCACCACGCTCACCTGCGCCACGGGGGCGTCGGTGGGTAGGCCGGTGGAGGGGTCGATGAGGTGGTGCACCTCGGTGCCGTCTGCGCGCAGCCACCGGCGGCGGTTGGTGCCGCTGGTCACAGGCCGCCCTGCTGGAGCGTCACCTCTGCCACGCCGGGAAGGTCGCCGCCATCCGGGTGGGGCACCTGCTGGCGACTACCCGAGGGGGATATTGATGGCGACGCCACCGATCACGCCGGTGTAGGCGCGCGCGCCGTCCTTGGCGAGATCCAGGTAGCCGTCAAGCGGGCCCGGACCGTCAACTGTCAGGCGACCCTCGAAGTGCGACTTCACGGCATTGAGGGCGCCCGAGATCCGAACACCCGACGTACCGCTGAAGTTCTGAAACCGGACGGTCTGACCGATTATTCCCGACACACGCATGAATCCCCCCCGCACCCCCGGGATGCCTCCCAGTCCAGCGTCGGTGCCGGCGCTCAGTGAGTGCAGTCCATCCTGAATTGAGAAGCGCGCGGCGTGGGCCACCCGGCCGGGGTTTCCCTTGGCACCCATCGGCGACAGCGCACCGACTGTCGCAGCGGGGGCGGGGAAGGGGGCCATCGTGATGGCGACCGTCACGCGCGAGCAGGCACCCGTCTGGATAGTCCTTCCGGAGAGCAGACGTGCCACTTGGGTGGCGGCGCAACCAAGGTTGTCAGTGAGGTCATGGCCCCAGCCCGGTGCCACCATCACGGCTGCCGACGGCGATCTGGCGGCAACAGCACGTGCGCTGGCGGTGGGGGTGCGCAGATCCTGGCCGCCGGCGAAGAGGAGTGTGGGAACGGCGGGGAGCGGCGCAGGCGTGAGGGGATTGGTGGCCGCGTCGGGCCATGCAATGCAGGCCTCAGCGGGTGAGGCGGCGCTGGCATTGGCGATCGAGAACGGAGCCACCGCTGCATCACCCATACCCGCAAACGCCTGGCCGAGGGACGCCGTGCGCACCCCGGTCGGATCCGCCGTGGTCCAGGGGGGCGTTGAATCGGCACACGCGGTTGCGAAGAACAGGGCATTTGAGAGTTCGGTGACGGGGGGAGGCTCGCCCGAATTCGCAAGAGCGGCGAGGCGGAAGAGCGGGGCGGCATCTCCTCTGGCAGCCGCATTGATTGCACCGGGATACAGGGCGCGCATCCCAGGACTGAGATCACCCATCATCAACAGGCCCGGCAGGTCAGCCTGTGCCCCCGGCCCGCCGATCTCCGCGCGCACCATGCGGCCCCTGGTGGTGGTTCCCATCCCGCGCAGAGGGGCATCCGCTGTGGCGGCAACAACTCGCGCCACATCGCCGACCGGGTTGGTGGTGATACCCGAGCACGCCTTCTTCGCACACAGCGCGGTGAGTATGCCCGGCACGGCTGCCCACGTTGCCGGGGCAAGCCCACTCATCGTGGCCGGATCCACCACGGAGTCGAGCACGAGGTGGCTCACAGAATCGGGGAAGGTCTGGGCGTAGTACTGCGCCACGTAGGTGCCATACGACACACCGCCGAGCGCGATACGCGGTACGCCGAGCGCCACTCGCAGGTCCTCGATGTCGAGCACGGAGTCGCGGCTTGTGTAGAAGGCGCGGTTGGGACCGACCTGGGCGGCACACGTGGCGATCTCGGTATTCGAGAAGGTGGCGTGCGGGGCATCGAGCGCTGCGCACCGCAGTGTGGAGTCGCCCGTGCCGCGCTGGTCGAGCACCACGTAGTCCCAACCGGGGATCGTCGCCGGAATGATGCCGTCGGGATCGAGGGGCGTCCCGGCCTGCCCCGGGCCTCCGGCGAGCATTACCAGCACACCCTTGGGGGTGCCCTTCGCGCGCCGGCGTTCGACGTGCAGGGGGATTGCACCCTTTGACGGGTCGGCGTGGTCCAGCGGTACCGACAGCGTGGCGCAGGCCACCCGGGTGGTACCGGTGCAGTTGGCGAAACGCACAGACTGTGCAGATGCCGTTGCTGCCAGGCACAGCGTCGCCAGAAGAGCGGCAGATGCGCCCAAGGCGACCTTTGGGATGCGCGGATGGATCACGGGGCGAGTGTTGCAGATGCCTCGGGCACGGCGGTGCGACCGGGGTGCCGCGTACCCTTCCATCTCATGGCACGAACTGATCCAGCCCCACCCGCCGAGCAGATCGCCGACTCCGATGTGCGCATCGCAGTCGTGGCAGCGCGCTTCCATCGTGGAATCGCCGACGCGCTCCTCGACGGTGCTCTCACTCGGCTCGCCGAGAGCGGGGTGACGGCTGATCGCGTGGATGTGCACTGGATCCCCGGTGCCTTCGAGACACCGTCCGCTGCACAGGCTCTGGCCGTGACGGGTCGCTACGACGCCATCATGGCGTTGGGCGCCGTCATCCGTGGCGAGACGGCCCACTTCGAGTACGTCTGCGATGCCGCGGCCCATGGCCTCATGCGCGTGTCGCTCGACACCGGCGTGCCGTGCGCATTCGGCATCCTCACCTGCGACACCATGGCTCAGGCGATCGCGCGCGCGGGCGGCGTCAAGGGGAACAAGGGCGACGAGGCCGCAGATGCGGCGGTCGCGATGATCAACCTATTGGCGTCCGCTCGGGCGAGTGGCCCGGGAGCGGTGGACCGGTCCTAGGTTCCGGAGACGGCCTTCTGCACCTTTCTGGCCTTCAGGCAGCGGGTGCAGACGTAGGCGCGGGTCGGCGTGCTGCCGACCATGATCCGCACCTTCTGAAGGTTCGGGTCGAAGCGACGAGGCGTCGCACGCATGGAGTGGCTCCGGTTGTTCCCGAAGGAGGGACCCTTGCCACAGGAGCTGCAGACCTTCGCCATGTCGACCAACTACCTCGTGTTGATGAAAGAGCGCGGCGGTTGCCGCGGCCTCGGCACGATGCCACACCGCGGCCCGGAGTACCAGCGTGATCGTGCCTGAGGATGCATTTGGGCGTCGTCGGGCAGACGCCGACGCGCCCGCGATACCCCATCGCCCGGGCGTGCGTTGGTGGTACGCACCCCTTACGGAGCTCCCCGGAGTGGGCAAGGCGACTGCGGATCGTGCGGCCGCCATTGGCGTGCACGATCTCGGCGACCTGCTGGAGCACCTGCCGTCGCGCTACCTGGCATACGACAGCGCGCGCCCCGTGAGCGGGTTGGCCGATGGGGAGGAGGCCACGGTGCGGGTGGTGCTCGATTCGATCAGTGTCATCCCCACCCGGCGGCGGGGTCTCAAGATGGTGCGCGCCAAGGTGCACGACGCCACCGGCTCCATTGCTGCCATCTGGTTCAACCAGGGATATCTGGCCGGAGTGCTTGCGCCGGGCGATGAGTTGATGATCCGCGGGCAGGTGAAGCTTCGTCCCAACCGTCAGATCACCGTCAAGGCGCACGAGGTGCTGGGCGCGCAGGCATCCGAAGGGCTGCACACCGAGGGGCTCGTGCCGGTGTATCCAGCCACCGAGGCGCTCCCGGCCAGGCGGCTTCGTGAGCTCGTGGACGCCGCCCGCCCCTATGTGTCGTCGGCGCCTGAGGTGCTGCCCCAATGGATGCGGGAACGCGTGAAGGTGGGCACCCGCGCCGATGCGCTCGCCGCCCTGCACTTTCCGCGCACCGCCCGCGAGCCGCGCTCGGCCCGTCGCCGCCTCGCATTTGAGGAGTTGCTCGTGTTGCAGATGGGGCTCATCGCCGTGCGTCGGCACGATGAGACCGCCCGGCGCGCCCTGCCCCTTCCGGCGACCGGCGAGATCACAGGCGTCATCCGGGCGGCCCTGCCCTTCACGCTCACGCGTGAGCAGGAGCGCGTGGCGCGCGAGGTGGCGCGTGACATCGGCCGCCCGCAGCCCATGCGCCGGCTGCTGCAGGGGGAAGTGGGGGCGGGCAAGACCGTGGTGGCGGCGCTGGCATGTGCACAGGCTGTGGAGGCTGGTGCCCAGGCGGCCATCCTTGTTCCCACCGAGACGCTCGCCGAACAGCACCTGCGCACACTCGACTCCCTGCTGGCCCCGGCGGGAATTGAGCCGGTGCTCATTACCGGCAACGTGCCGAAGACTGAGCGGGAGCGTCGCGAACTGGCGGTGGCCACAGGAACTGCCCGTGTGGTGGTGGGCACGCAGGCGTTGCTGGTGGGCGGCGTCGAGTTCGATCGCCTGGGGCTGGTGGTAGTTGACGAGCAGCACCGCTTTGGTGTTGAGCAGCGTCAGGCGCTGGCTGAGCAGGCGGGCGACGACGGCATGGCAGCACACCTGCTGTACATGACCGCCACGCCCATCCCACGCACGCTGGCCCTCACGGCCTATGGCGATCTGCGGGTGTCGGCGATACGCGGCCGCCCACCGGGGCGCAGCGAGATCGCCACCCGATGGGTACGCGACGCCGAGCGCGAGATGGCGTACGACGACGTGCGCGCCGCGCTGCGACGCGGTCGCCAGGCGTACGTCATCTGCCCACTTGTGGAGGACGGTGAGTCCGGCATCGCAGCGCGTTCGGCAGTTGCCGAGTTCACCCGCTTGCGCCAGGGCGCATTCGCCGCGTTCAGGGTGGGGCTCGCCCATGGCGCCCAGCGACCCGATGAGCGCCGCGCGGCCATGGCGGCATTTGCGGCGGGCGAGACCGACATGCTGGTGGCCACCACCGTGGTTGAGGTGGGCATTGATGTTCCCAACGCGACGGTCATGCTCATTGAAGACGCCGACCGGTTCGGGCTGGCGCAACTGCATCAGCGGCGAGGGCGTGTGGGGCGCGGCGAGCATGCGGGCACGTGCCTGATTTTTGCTGAGCCGGGAGGGGAGGAGGGGATGCGCAGGCTCGAAGCCCTGGTGCAGACCAACGATGGGTTCCGCCTGGCCGACATCGATCTGGAGATCCGTGGCGAGGGCAGCATTCTTGGCCTGAGGCAGTCGGGGCCCACCGACCTGCGCTTCGCCCGGCTCTCGCGCGACCGCCGCACGCTGGCAGAGGCGCGTCAGGTGGCACGGGCCACCCTGCGCCGCGACCCGCACCTTGACGAGCCCGAGCACGTGCTGCTGGCCGATGCCGTTCGCCGCGCATTTCCCGATCTGCCCAGATTGCTGGACGCCTGATGCGCGTCGTGGCCGGCGAGTTCGGGGGGCGGCGCCTGGTGGCCCCGTCGGGAACGGACACACGTCCCACCTCCGACCGTGTGCGCGAATCGCTCTTTTCCATCCTGGGGCCGCTTGACGGCACCCAGGTGCTCGACGTTTTCGCCGGCAGCGGTGCCCTCGGCATTGAGGCGATCTCGCGGGGAGCAGCGTTGGCCGTGGCTGTGGAGCGCGACCGCAATGCGGTGCGCGCCATCCGTGCCAATGCCGATGCGCTGGCTCTCGGCGACCGCCTGCGAGTGGTGCCGCGTGGGTGGCGCGAGGCCCTGCGCGCCGAGGCCGGTGCCGGGACGCGATTTGAACTTGTGCTTGTTGACCCGCCCTACGACCTGCTTCCCGAGATCCTCCCGGACCTCGGGCCGGCCATCGCCCGGGTGCTCGCCCCGGGGGGTGTGGTGGTCCTCGAACACGCCCGTGGTGCGATGATGGGGGCCGACGGCATCCCCGCTATCGGGGTCCCTGAGCAGACAACACGCCGCTACGGCGCTACGGAGATCACCGTGATGTGGACTGCGGGAGCAGGAACATGAGCACCGGAGGGCGAATCGCCGTGTGTCCGGGAACATATGACCCGGTCACGTATGGCCACCTCGACCTGATCGAGCGGGCAGCCCGTCTGTTTGATCGGGTTGTGGTGTCCGTCGCCGAGGGATCGAACACAAAGCAGCCAATGTTCACCGCGGAGGAGCGAAAGGCCCTTTTGCGTCAGAGCGTCGAACATCTTGGGAACGTCGAGGTCGTGGGCTTCAACAGCCTGATGACCACGCACGCCCGCGAAGTCGGCGCCACTGTCGTTGTCAAGGGTGTGCGGACGGCCGCGGACTTCGACTATGAAAACCAGATGACCCAGTTCAACAGGGGGTTGGCGGAGGAGATCGACACGGTCCTCCTTCCGGCATCACCCGAGTGGGGCTTCCTCTCGAGTTCCGGCGTCCGCGAGGCCGCCGCGTGGGGTGCTTCTGTTGATCATTGGGTACCCCCGCATGTCGCGGACGCTCTCCGGGACCGACTCGGTTCCGGCCGCACCGCCTGAAAAAGGACGATCTATGGATGTTCTCGCGCTCATCGACAAGCTGGACGATCTCGTGCACAACGCGCGCGCGGTGCCCCTGACAGATCAGGTGCGCATCGACCGCGAAGCGATTTATGAGCTCCTCGACCAGATGCGGTCCACGATCCCCGAGGAGATCAAGCAGGCCCGCTGGATTGTGAAGGAGCGGCAGGAGATGCTGGCCGAGGCCAAGCGTGAAGCCGATCGCATTGTGGGCGAAGCCCGCGAACGCGCCGATCGTCAGGCATCGGAGCAGGAGGTCGTGAAGCTGGCCGAGCGCCAGGCGACCGAGATGCTGGACGATGCCCGCATGCGCGAGCGCGAAGTACGCCTTGGTGCCGAGGACTACGCCGACGAGGTGCTGGGAACGCTCGAGGTCAACCTCGAGAAGTTCACCAATGCCGTTCGCCGTGGCCGCGAGCACCTTCAGGGCAAGTCGGAGGAGGCGGAGGCAACGCCCTTCGTCACCGACGACTCAAGCTCCTACGGCGACTGATCAGTTGACCGGGGACCGCCCGGGGAAGAAGGACGCACCCATTGACCTTCGCCGCCTCGACATCACGTCGGGCGGCGGGGCACAGGTTGACGTGGTGACGTCCCTCGACGGCATGATCATGGGCGCAGAGGAGTACGTGCCGGTGCCCGCCGAGGTTGAGGCCCGCATTGACGTGAGCTCGTCCGGCTCGGGCGTGGGGCTCCGGCTACGGCTGGCCACCGAGCTGCGTGGGCCCTGCCAACGCTGCCTCGCCGACGCAACCGTGCGCGTTGACGTGGATACACGTGACTTCCAGGCCGGGGGCCGCGACCTCGTGGAGGATCCAGATCCCGATCTGGACTGCGAGTACCTGATCGGTCCCGCGAAGCAGGAGCTCGACGTGGTGGCGTGGGCCCGTGACGCCGTAGTTGAGGCCATGTCCATGACCATTCTCTGCCGCCCCGACTGCGCGGGCATCTGCCCCAGTTGTGGCACCGACCTGAACGCCGGCTCGTGCAACTGCACCGAGGAGACCACCGATCCCCGGTGGGCCGCGCTCGGCGACCTGGCTGCGCGCATGCGGGAGGACTCACCCGACGAGGCGTGAGCACCGCTGTCCCGCACTGCCGTCCCGCACCCACTTTTCACAATGATTTGCCGCAGCGCTTGCCCACGATGCTTCAGAGGCGCTAACCTTCCGCGTCGTTCCGGAACCGGTCCTATCGAGGAGCCGCATTGGCAGTCCCCAAGCGCAAGACATCCCGCGCACGCCGTGACAAGCGTCGTGCCACCCACACGGTGTCGGCCACGCGCCTCGGCCGCTGCCCTCGCTGCACGGCTCCCGCGATGCCCCACCATGTCTGCATGGTGTGTGGTCATTACAAGGGTCGCGCGGTCGTCGACACCGGCGCCTGACGCACCTCCACCCGTGAGCGGTTCCGCCGCCACTCCCGTCGTCGCCGTTGACGCGATGGGGGGAGACACGGCACCGCACGTGCCAGTGGCGGGTGCCGTCGCGGCAGCGAAGGAGGGGATCAGGACCCTTCTTGTCGGCGACTCGGAGGTACTCGAGCGCGAACTCGCCACGCACGGCGATGTTCCCAGCGGGATCACCGTGGTGCATGCCAGCGACCGCATCCACTCTGCCGAAGACGGCGTGCGGGCAGTGCGCAACAAGGCTGATGCGTCAATGGTGGTCGCCTGCCGACAGGTCGCCGAGGGCAATGCCAGCGCCGTCATCTCGGCCGGGCACACCGGCGCCATGCTCGCGGCGTCCACGCTGCTCATGCGACGCCTGCCGGGCGTCATCCGCCCCGGTCTTGCGGTTCCCATGCCCTCCGTCCTCGGCCCGGTCGTCCTGCTTGACGGCGGGGCCAACGTGGAGTGCAAGCCCGAGTACCTCGCGCAGTTCGCAGTGATGGGACGGGTGCTCGCCCGCGACATCATGGGTATCGCCGACCCGACGGTGGGCATCCTCACCATTGGCGAGGAAGCCGGCAAGGGCACCGATCTGGTGCAGGAGACCTACGCGCTGCTTGAGGGCACCGAGGGCTTTACCGGCAACATCGAGGGGCGCGACATCCCCATGGGCACGGCCCGGGTGATCGTGACTGATGGCTTTACCGGCAACGTGGCGCTCAAGCTCTACGAGGGCGCCGCAGGGATGATCTTCCACGAGATCCGCGCGGGGCTCACGTCATCGCTTCGCGGCAAGATCGCCGGCATGCTGGCCATGCCGACATTCAAGGGTCTTCGCAAGCAGGTTGACCCCGAGGAGTACGGCGGGGCCTATCTGTTGGGCGTGCGCGGCATGTCCGTGATCGGCCATGGCAACACCGGCGTGCGCGGTATGACCAACGGCATCCGCCTGGCGGCGCGTGGCGTGACCAGTGACGTCACCGGTCACATTCAGGCCGGCCTCGAGGCCACTCTCCGGTAGCGGGCACGACGCGCCGGGGACGTCCGGACGCGTCTGTACGTTCCTCGGCGTCCTGCAGTGCCCAATCGGACGTCCCAAAGGGAGAATATGGTGGATCGAGCCCAAGCCCTCTCCGAGATTCAGGCCATCCTCGTCGAGCAGTTGGGAGTCGAGGCGTCAGAGGTCGTCGAGAGCGCGTCGTTCTCGGAAGATCTGAACGCCGACTCTCTTGATCTGGTCGAAATGATCATGGAGATGGAGGACAAGTTCGGGGTCAAGATCCCGGATGAAGAGGCGGAGAAGATCGTCACCGTTGGTGACGCCGTCGACTACGTCGTCGCACGCGCCGGTTCCTGAGGCATCCGGACAGTCACCTCGTGACCTCGCCGGGCTTCTCGAAATGCTGGAGCCTGACCTCAGGCGAGAGGCGCTGCTGCATCCGCAGTGGGCGCCCTCTCGCCTACAGTCGTACGAACGCCTTGAGTTTCTGGGCGATGCGATTCTCGGCCTCATCGTGACGGTCGAGCTCTTCAGGCGTCACCCCGACCGGGGCGAGGGCGACCTCACCTTCATGCGCCAGCGGGTCGTGTCGCGTGATGCCTGCGCGGTTGTGGCTGACGACTGCGCGCTTGCAGGAGCGATGATCGCTGCAGCACCCACCAAGTTCGAGAGCGATGCGCGCGAGCTGGCCACCAGCCACAACGTGAAGGCAGCGCTAACGGAGTCGGTCATCGGTGCAGGGTGGCTGGGAGTGGGGCCGGAGGCCACCACGTCGGCGGTGCTCGGGTCATTTGCTGCCGCGCTTGATGTCGCTCCCACGCAGATGCGTGACGCGAAGACGATTCTCCAGGAGGAGATCGCACGCCGGGGTGGCACGCGGGTGCACTACGAGATCATTCACGAGGACGGCCCGGCTCAGGCACGCGTGTTCACCGCGCGGGTGTCGCAGGATGGCCACCCGCTCGGTGAGGGATCGGGCCGTTCGAAGCAGGCGGCCGAGCAGGCCGCCGCAGACATCGCGCTCGGCGCGATTGGCGAGAGGAAGGCCTGAGCCCATGCTGAAGCGCCTGCGCATCAAGGGCTTCAAGTCATTTGCTGACCCCGTGGATCTGGAGTTCGGCCCCGGGCTTAATGTGATCGTGGGCCCCAACGGGTCGGGCAAGAGCAATATCTCCGAGGCCATCGCCTGGTCACTCGGCGAGCAGCGCGCAGGCCGTCTGCGCGCGCCCGCCATGCAGGACGTCCTGTTCTCGGGAGGCAACGGCCGCCAGCCCGTGGGCATGGCCGAGGTGGGCATCACCCTTGATGGCGGAATCGCCGACGGCCCCGCCGAACTCGGGCTCACCCGCCGCCTGACGCGCGCCGGCGACTCCGGCTACCGCATGAACAACGTCAGTTGCCGTCTGGTGGACGTGCTCGACGCGCTGTCCTCGCGCGGCCTGGGCCCCCACTCGCTGTCCATCATCCGGCAGGGGCAGGTGGATGCCATCTGCCAGAGCAAGCCCACGGCGCTTCGCGGCATTCTCGACGAGGCCGCTGGCACCGGCCTGCCCAAGCGACGCCGGCATCGCGCTGAGTTGCGGCTGAAGCATGTGGACGAGCACCTCGCACGCGCCCGCGACCTGGCGTCCGAGATTGCGTCGCGTGCCCGCTCGCTGGAGCGCCAGGCCCGTTCGGCCGAGCGGGCCGCAGAGGTGGAGAAGGACCTCACCGCTGCCCGCGAGGCATTGGCGGTGGCTCGCGCCGTCGCGGCCGGCCGGGAACTCGCCACCGCGAAAAACGCCCATACGGGCAGTGCGGCCCAGGTGGCCGCGGCCACTCAGGCGCTCGAGCAGGCCCGTGCCGCATCGCAGACGGCGGGTGAGGACCGTCAGCAGGTCATCACCGACCGCGAGGGCGCGATGCAGTCGGCAGGGCGCATTCGCGGGGTGTCCGAGCGCCTGGCCGGTCGCGCTGAGGTTGCAACCGGTCGCGTGGCCGCCGCCGCCGAAGAGTCGGAGCGCCGGCGCGAGCGCAGGCGCGAGGCGCAGGGGGCCCTTGTGGCCGCCGAGCGCGCGCACGAAGAGGCCGAGCAGGGGCTCCATGCCGCCGAGGCCGCGGCCCGCGAGGCTGCCGACCGGCTGGAGCAGGCCGAGTTGGCTGATCAGGCTGCAACCGGTGCGCTCGAGAATGCCCGAGAGGATCGCCGCCTGGCCGAGCGTGATGCGCGTGAGCGCGGGGCCGCCGAGGGCCGCGTGGTGCGCGCCACCGAGGCCATTTCGGCACTCGACGGCGCGAACGCGCCCGATGTTGCGCGTGCGGAGCGACGGATGGAGATCTCCACCGCCCGCCGGGTGCGTGATCAGGAGCGCCGGGCACAGATGCACCGCGCCGCGGAGGCCGCACGTTCGGCACGGGAGGGTGCGGCAGCACGCGCCGCCCGCTTGGCATCCGAGGCCGTATCTCTTGCCCCGGGTGACGACCGCCCATTTGAGGGCACGCTGCTTGGGGATGGCATTGAGGTGCTGGAGGGAATGGAGCGCGCGGTGGCCGCTGCGCTCGGAGAACTCGCCGATGCACCGCTGGTGGATGGTGTTGGGCCGGGTACCACGGCACTTGAGGCAGGCGCAAGCGCCGCAGCCGTTGCACCACCGGTCGCCTCGGGTGGGCAGGCCGCACCGCCGGTCGCCGGGGCGCGCCCGCTGTCGTCGCTCATCACCGAATGCCCGGATCGTGCCCGCCCGTGGCTTGATGGCCTGCTCTCGGGTGCATGGCTTGTGGACTCTCTCGAGGGTCTGCCACAGGGGCTCGACGCCCGGGTGCTGGTGACATCGGAGGGCCTAGCGTTTCGCCCGGGCCTCGGCATGCTCACCGGGGTGCGTGGTCCGTGGGCCGGTCGTGTCCTGCACAAGCGGGCCATTGAGAGCGCCGAGCAGGCTGGCGGAGTGTTGGAGCGTGCCGAGCAGGCTGAGCGCGCCGCCGCCGCCGCCGAGCGCCGTATGGATGCCCGCGCCCGGGCCAGCGCACGATCGGCCGAGCGTGCCGAGTCGCGTGTTGAGTCGACCCGCGCCGAGTACCGCCGCCGCGCCGCTGCCCGGGCCGAAGTCGTGGCTCTGCTCGACGCCGCCGGGGCCGA
>SYFI01000079.1 GCA_005800465.1 Actinomycetota bacterium
CACTGACGGATTCGGATGACCGCACGGCCCCGGGGGCGCACGGCCGGCCCCCGGGGCACGGCGATCAGGGAATGATGACCGCGGCACCCTGGAGCTCGCCCGACGCGATGCGCTGCAGGGCCCGGTTTGCATCGGGAAGTGCGTACTCCTCCACCTGGGTACGTACCGGGATCTGCGCGGCGATCGTCAGATAGTCGCGGGCCTCGGCGCGGGTGACGTTGGCGACGCTGCGTATCGATCGCTCCCACCACAGGTCGCCGTAGTTGAACTGTGGGATGCGATCGAGGTGAATGGCGTTGACGGCCACCGTGCCGCCGCGTTCGAGCGCCCTCAGCGCGGCGACCACCACGTCGCCGGATGGCGCAAAGGTGACGGCAGCATCGAGGGGGAAGGGAGGTATGTCGTCATATCCACCCACCCACTCCGCACCCATTGCGAGCGCCCGCGAGCGTCCCTCATCTGAGCGCGTGGCGACGGCGACGCGGCAACCCCAGTGGCGCGCCACTTGAATCGCCTGCAGCGCCGATGCACCAAATCCGTAGAGCCCCACTCGTGACCCGGGGGTGACTCCGGCCACCCTGAGCGCGCGAAATCCGATGACGCCCCCGCACAGCAGCGGGGCCAGATGGCGATCTTCGGGCCCATCGGGCAGGGGCACCACCACGTCTGCGCGGGCCGCCACCACCTCGGCGAATCCACCGTGCCGGTCCCATCCGGTGAAGGTTGCCTGTTCGCACAGGTTCTCCCGGCCCGCCTGGCAGTGGGCGCAGTCGCCACACGACCCGGCGAGCCATGTGAGGCCGGCCCGGTCGCCCTCGGTCCAATCGGTGACCCCTTCGCCGAGCCCCTCGATGCGACCGGCAACTTGATGCCCAAGGACGATGGGCATGGTGCGGGCGCGCAGGTCGCCCTCGGCGATCTGCAGATCGGTGCGGCACGCGGCGCATGCCCCCACTCGTATGAGCACCTCACCCGGACCGGGTGATGGATCGGGAAATGTAGCGAATCGCAGCGGCTTGGTGCCGATGGGTGATATCGCGGTCAGGACCATTGCGAGCAGGCCGCCACGGTAGCGCTGCCCGCTGCCGCGGGCGTGCGTCATCATGCCGGGGTGGCCGTTCTTACCCCTATCCCTGTCCCCGCATCCCCATTGGCCGGTGGTGATCGCTCGCGCCGCTTCGGTATCGGTGCGGACGGCGAGGTGATGTTTGCCGGCCTTACCCGCCCGGAGGCCGAGGCCGCGGCCCGGTTGCTCGAGGGGCTTGATGCATCAGCCCGAAAAGCCGCGCTCATTCCCATTGAGCTCGGCGTGGTGCTGAGCGATGGCGCCGGGCCACACCTGCTGGATGTCTCCGGGGCGCTGGTGCTGGTGGTGGGCGAGCACTCGCATGTGCCGGGGGCCTGGGTGGCCATGGGGGTTCCGAGCCCGCTGTGCGGAGTGGGTGCCGTAGAGCAAGACGGCCATGTGTATCGCTGGATCGGGCGGATGGAGGTAGCCGAGGCGGGCAGGGTGGCCGTTCTTGACGCCCTTGATGCATGCACGGACCGCGACGCCGTGCATCGGTGGGCCGCACATGGCGGTGGGGCCGTGTCTACGCTCATCAGGTGAGCGAATACATCATCAGGTTCATCGCGGTGAATGTCGAGGATCTTGACGATGCCGCGTACGCGCGGCTGGTTGAGGCAGCAACGACCATGCCGGGGATACGCCTCGTGGGGGAGGTGATGGTTGATGCAGAGGCCCGTCGCCTGGATGTGCGGTTCGCCATCCCCGTTGAGCAGGCCATGGCCGAGGCCGCGCGGGATGGCGGGCGCCTTGCCAAGGAGATCCTGCTGTTGGCCCGTATTCCCGATGCCCGGCTGGTGGAGATGACGGTGCGCATGGTTGATCCCGAAGCGGATGGCTGGACCGGGACCGATAACGGCGAGGGAAACGAATAAGGACCCTCGGCAGGGTCGAAGCCTGCTCGTCGCGCTGGCGGTGCTCATTACGTCACCGGGCCCGCGTATTGCCTGCGCGGGTCGAGGCAGACCGGCCTGACACCGAGTGATGTTATTCCGGGGCGAGTGCAATGCAGGTGTTGTGCGTGTGCACTGCAGGACCGAATTCCCGCTTGCCCCCGTTTCCCCGAATCAGCGCGTCGGGAGGGCGTTACACCTGCCAGTTCGCGTCCGGCGAGCATTCCATCGTGGCAGACCCCGATCTTGTTGCGGATTGTCCGAACCCCGTACAGCACGCAACCGGGGCACCGGCCGCGTAAGACTGAGGGCGTGAGCGACCATCCCGTCACCGTCATGTGGTTCCGGCGCGACCTGCGTGTGGACGACCACCCGGCACTCGCTGCTGCCGCCGAGCGTGGCGACGTGGTTGCGCTGTGGGTGGCCGATCCCGCGCTGCTGGGTGCGCCGCATCACCGATCACCAGTGCGGCTGCGATTCCTGCGGGCGTGTCTCGAGGCACTCGATGCCGAGCTGACTGCGCTCGGTATCCCCTTGATTGTGCGGCATGGTGCGCCCGCACTGGTGCTCCCCGCCGTGGCCGCCGAGGCCGGTGCAGACCGTGTGCACATCACTGGAGATGTCACCCCGTATGCCACGCGCCGCGATGAGGCCGTGAGCACCGCGCTTGGCCGGGATGGCGTGGCTCTCACCTGTATTGGGGGGCCCTGGCGCGTGCGACCCGATGCGCTTGTGGGGTCATCCGGGAACGGGTATCTCGTGTTCACCCCCTTCTTCCGGGTATGGGATGCCATCCCCGTAGACGCGCGTATCGCGACCCCTGCTGCACTTGCCGGACCACGCTTTCCGTCTGATGGCCTCGGCATGCTTCCCCCTGGCGAGCCACCCCTGCCGGCTGGCCCCACTGCTGCCCGTGCTCGGCTCGAGGAATTCATCCGCAGCGGCGATGTTGACCGCTACGGGGAGATGCGTGACGACATGGCATCCGACGCGACCTCGCACCTGTCCGCCGACCTCCGCATGGGAGTCCTCTCGCCGGCGCAGGTAGGCAGAGCCATTGGCGCAGGGGATGGAGTGCACCCATCTCGCCAGGCCTTCTGGCTGCAGTTGGCGTGGCGCGACTTCTACGCCCATCACATGGAGCGTCACCCGGTTGTGGCCAGGGCAGCGATGAACGAGAAGTTCCGGGGAATCCAATGGGACGATGCGCCCGAGGCGATGGATGCCTGGCGCGAGGGGCGCACCGGATTTCCTCTTGCAGATGCCGGCATGCGCCAGATGGCGGAGACCGGGTGGATGCACAACCGGGCACGCATGGTGTGCGCGAGCGTGCTGGTAAAGGACCTGCTGCTGGACTGGCGCCGTGGCGAGGCCGTGTTCATGCAAGGTCTCGTTGACGGCGACCCGGCAAACAACAACGGCGGGTGGCAGTGGACGGCAGGCACGGGTACCGACGCCGCACCATACTTCCGAGTGTTCAATCCATTTCTGCAGGCAAAGCGATTTGACCCGACCGGCGCGTACGTACGCCGCTGGGTTCCCGAACTTGCCAACGTGCCGGACCGCTACATCCATGCGCCGTGGACCATGCCCGAGGAGGTGCAGGTGAAGGCTAGATGCCGAATTGGTACCGACTATCCCGAACCCATCGTGGATCACGCGACCCGCAGGGTGGAGGCCATCGAGCGCTACAAGTCCGCCGCTGAGCGGATGGGAGTCGCATGAGTGAAGAGGGAACGAATCGGCGGGTAATGGTGACGGGCGCCACAGGCTATGTGGGCGGTCGCCTGCTGCACCGCTTGGAGCAGGAAGGCCTGGGGATAACCTGCCTGGCACGTCATCCACAGGTGCTTGCGCTCAGGGTTCATGGGGCAACACGCGTCGTGGAGGGCGACCTTGTCACAGGAGTGGGACTCGACGAGGCCATGGCCGGTGCCGACACGGCGTACTATATGGTGCACTCGATGGGCGCGAAGGGTGACTACCTCGCGGCCGACCGGGCAGCTGCCCGCAACTTCGGTGACGCCGCGCGCCGTCAGGGCATTCGCCGCATCGTGTACCTGGGAGCCCTTGGTTCGGGCGAAAACATCTCGCCGCACCTTGAGAGCCGCCAGGAGGTCGGACGGATTCTCAGGGAGTGCGGGGTGCCCACCATCGAGCTGCGTGCGTCGGTCATCATCGGCTCGGGCAGCCTTTCGTTTGAGATGGTGCGCGCACTCGTGGATCGCCTTCCGCTGATGGTGTGGCCCAAGTGGGTGGACACGCCCACCCAGCCCATCGGTATCGAGGACATCATCGAGTATCTCTTTCAGGCACCCGACGTTGACATGCCCGAGAGCACGGTGGTCGAGATTGGCGGTTCTGATCTCGTCTCCTATGGAGATCTGCTCCGCTCCTATGCACGGGCCATCGGCCTGCGACGCTTCTTTATCCGGGTGCCGGTGCTCACCCCGCGGCTCTCGAGTCTTTGGCTCATGCTCGTGACGCCCGTGTACGCGAAGGTGGGCCGGCAGCTTGTTGAGGGGCTCCGCGCGCCAACGGTCGTGAGCGATGACAGCGCGCGTCGGATGTTCGCCATCAGCCCGTTGGGCATGGACGAGCAGATTGAACGTGCGCTCATTAATGAAGATCGGGAGTTCGCTGAGACCCGCTGGTCGGATGCCATGTCATCGGTGGGGCAGGACGACCTCGCATGGGGAGGCGCACGCAAGGGCTCACGCATGATTGACGCGCGGACCTTGTTCGTTCCCGTGTCACCCGACCGTGCATTTGTCCCCATCCAGCGCATCGGCGGGAAGCAGGGCTGGTACCACGTCAACTGGATGTGGGACCTGCGTGGATTCATCGATCTGCCATTCGGCGGCGCCGGCACCCGCCGTGGGCGCCGTGACCCGCAGCATTTGGCGGTGGGCGATACCCTCGACTTCTGGCGGGTGGAGGCGATTGAACCCGACCGGCTCCTGCGCCTGCACGCCGAGATGGCACTTCCCGGGCGCGCCTGGCTGCAATTTGAGGTGCAGGAGGTGCCCAACGGATCGATCATCCATCAAACCGCGCTCTACGACCCGCGCGGTCTTCTGGGGCGGGCGTACTGGTACATGGTCTGGCCGTTGCACAAGTTTGTGTTCAAGGGGATGCTTCGTAACATCGGGCGTGCGGCACGGAAGAAGTCGCCGCGATGAAGGTGGCGGTGATCGGCGCAGGAATCTCCGGACTGGTCGCGGCGCGCGATCTGGTCTCGTCGGGGCACGAGGCGCTGGTGATCGAGAAGAGCCGCGGACTGGGCGGGCGCATGGCCGCCCGGCGCGCGGAGGATATGGTGCTGGACCATGGTCTGCCGGTACTCGAGGTGCCATCCGGCGGTCTGCTGGCAGATCTCGTACGTGATCTGGCCCCCAACGGCGTGGTGCGCCTCGACGGCGACGCGGTTGCGTGGCCGGCCGGCATGACCGTGCTGCCAAAGGCGATGGTCGCTGGAGTCGACGTGCTGCTGGGAACGCGGGTCGCCGCCCTTCGCGAGGGCGGACAGGGCATTGAGATCGCGCAGGATCAGGGCAACACGATCGGCGTGGTCGATGCGGTCATCATTACGGCGCCTGCGCCTCAGGCGGTTGAGCTTCTCGCCACGCTTCCGGGCGCCCCGGCGCGAGCTGACGCCCTGCGCGCGGTGGGGTACGACCCGGCCGTCATGGTGCTTGCAGGTCTCTCCATCGATGAGCCCGGCTGGTTCTCCGCGCGACCCGACTCCGGCCCGATCGCATACGTGATCAATGAGACCGTAAAGGGGCGCGCTCCCACAGGTGGCGTGATCCCTGTGGTGATCAGACTGCGCCCCGATGACAGCGCCCGGCTGTTTGACGCCACGGACGACACCGTGCTGGGTGAGGTACTGCCCGCACTGACCGAGGTGATGGGCCACTCGACGCCTGTGGCATGGACCCAGGTGAAGCGCTGGCGTTACGCCACAACCCGCGGCCGACTTGACCAAGACCGCATGAACCCTGCTGGGGCACGCGTGATCATCGCGGGCGACGCCGTTGCGGCGGGCCCATCAGTTGAGGACGTCGCGCGGACCGGTCAGTGGGCCGCGCGACGCCTTCACAGTGGGTGATCAGCCCTCGTCGGTAACGTCCGCGCCGGGCTCATCGGCCGGTGCGGTGGGCTCGGCCTCTATGGCCGGCGTTGTGCCGGGCTCGGCCACGGCGGGGTCATCCGTGACAGGTGGCGCCGGATAGGAAATCTCCTCCACGCGCTCGACCCCATCCACATCTCCGTCGGCGGAGTACGACTCACGCAGTGTGCGAAGTTCGTCTGCTGCGCGGGGGTTCCCCAGGGCTTGGGCGGCTGCCAGCGCCGTCTCGGCCTCTTCGAGCAGGCCCAGTTCGACCAGTACCTTGCCGAACGCGTACTGCACGCCGCCGTCAGCGGGTGCTGCGGCTACGGCGGCGCGCCCCACGGTTTCGGCGGCTGGCACGTCGCCCGAGTCGCTGAGCGCCGTGATGAGGCTGATACGCGCGTCGGTGCGCTGCGGATCGGCGTCGATCGCGCGACGAAGCAGCGCGATGGCCCGATCTGTCTCGCCGATACCCCGCAGCGACGCCCCGGCGCGGGTGAGGGTAGCGGCTGAGCCGTCGATCTCCACGGCGCGGTCGGCGAATGCGATTGCCACGGCGACGTTGCCATCAGCCCCCTCGAGGCCACGCAGTGCCTCTTCCACATCGGTCACCTGCGTGGCCTGCAGGACGGCGTGCGCGCTGTCGCCGGCGTCAACCTTTTTGACGGCGGCCTTGCGCTTGCGGAGTGCTGGCGCGGGCTTGGGCGGATCGACCACGATGGGCACCACACGCTGTGCCTCGCGCTTGGCCAGCTGGTCGCGGGCTGCGTGCAGCTTGCGCACGCGCACGCGCGACTCCACGGCGCGGTCCACGGCCGCGGCCTTGCGGGCGAGGGCCGCGTCGTAATCGGCGCGGATCTCGGGTTCGGTGATGAGTGCACGCCCGCTCCAGGCGAGCCAGTGCATCTCGGCATCGCGCGAAGCGGCGGTCATGGGTGTCTCTTCAACCCATTCGGTGCGCGTTGCGATGGCCGCGGTGATCGTCGCGTCATCTGCGTCCCGCGGGATGTCGAGCATCTCGTAGAGGTCGCGTTCCATCAATGCGCGAACCAGCGCCGCGCGCTTTTGATCCGTCGTCGCCATGGCCACTCCTCTAGCGCTTCGTCGTGAGGGACATGGTTGTCCCCGGAAATGTTTTCTTGCCGCCGTTGACCGCGATGGCCCTGGCGGTGTACTGAGTCCCGGGCTTCAGCCCGGTGACCGTCATTCGCAGCGTCGCGAGAGGTGCGGGCCCGGAAACTGCGCAGGACATCATTGTATGGGTTGACCGCTTCGTGGTCATCTTCAGGCTCACGGGTACCGCAACGCCGTTCGGGGTGACCAGCGCCCCGAGTCGTTCGCTCGTCCGGGTGACCTGGGTGGGTGTACGCGTGGGGACATCAGCCCGCGTGTTGCACGAATCCGCCCCAGCACCGCTGTGGGTGCCGAAATCGTCGCCGCCGCGATCCAAATGGTCGTGCCCCGTACTGTCATCCGCGCTCCCTGTTCGCTCACCCACCCGCGGCATGGTAGGCGAGCGCGCCCCCCCGGGTCCCGAAGCCGTCTCGGCTACTCCGTGCGGGGCAGCAGGCGGGCGATCAGCACCAGCCCGATCGCCACGATCACCGCGACTGCAATGCACACGCCGACGAAGGGCATCACCGCGGACAGCAGGCCACCGATGACCGGTCCAAGGACGAATCCCAGCGCGAACACCATCACCATGGCGCCTGCGCTGATGCCGTAGCTCCCTGCCATGCCCATCTCGTCGATCGCGTGCGTGAAGAGCGGGCCTGCCGGCGCAGCCATCACCGCCGTGCCCAGAAGCAGAATGGCCAACGCCGCTGTCACCCACCATGCCGGGCCGATCGCAATGAGGGGCAGTGTGATGACGGTAACCACGCCGCCGACCAGGATGGGCGTGCGTCGCCCCTTCATGTCGGACCACTTGCCGCCGAGCGGGGCGCCGAGAAACAGCGACGCCGTGCCCAGCGAGACCACCAGGCCGATTGCGGCCGATCCAAGAAGCAGTCGCTCGGAGAGGTTGAGCGTGAGGAGCGACTCGACCATGCCCTCCACGATGGCCAGAAGGATGAGCGCCACCGCCCCTGCACGTGCACCGGGCGATCGGCCCAGCGCGCGCAGCGTGCGGAGCATGCCCGGCGCCGCGCGGCGCCGTACGAGCGTCTCCGGGACCGGAATGGCCCACACGATCAGTACCACCGGAAAGATTGCGAAGATCAGGAACGTCTCGGTGAGGCCGATCGATTGGATCAGCACACCCGAGAGCAGCGGGGCCATGAGCCCGGCTCCACCCCCTGCGGTCTCGGCGAGCCCAAGCCGCAACCCCCTCTGTTCTGGTGGGTACACGTCGCTCACGTATGCGAGTGCCCCGGTCCAGGTGACGGCGCTCGCGCCGCCGAGTACCGCGCGGGCGAGGGCGAGGGTGTACGGATCCCGTGCGCCGGCAAAGCCCAATCCCGCGAGTGCCAGTAGCGCTGCGCCGGAGATGATTGCGGGCTTGCGGCCAATGCGATCGACCCATCTTGCGGCGAATGGCGCCACCATGAGCTGCGCAATGGGGAACGCGGCGAAGATGAGCGCCACGCCGGTGTCGGACAGGCCCAGCTCGCGCTGGTACACCGGCAGCGCCGGAACGATGGCGCTGAACATGAGCGTGTCGACGGCGATCGCCGCCATGGCGAGCAGGAAGACCCGCGTGCGATCGGGGTGGGCGGAGGTGGCCATTTGCATCGGCACCACGCTAGCGACCACGTGATGCCGCTCCCGGCCGCGAACCGTCGCCGCACCTGTCACCATGGCGGCATGAGTGAAAGTATCTCCATCACCCCGCCCGTCCCCCCGCTGCGCGACCCAGTGGTCATCACCGCGTTTCGTGGGTGGAACGATGCAGCGAGCGCTGCGTCAACCGCCATTGCGACGGTTGATGAGCAGATGGGTGCCGAGCGCATCGGCACGGTGGACCCAGAGGATTTCTACGACTTCCAGGTGACCCGGCCGATCATTGACCTCACCACCGAGCCCCACACGCTCACGTGGCCCGACGTGGAGATCAGTGCCGTACGCATCCCTGGCGGTACGCGCGACCTCATCCTGATCATGGGTGGCGAGCCCTCAATGCGCTGGCCCACGTTCTGCACCATGCTGCTGGATGCTGTGCAGGCACTCGGGTGCCGCAGGTTCGTCACTTTGGGCGCCCTTCTGGCCGATGTGCCGCACACACGTGATGTGACCCTCACCGTGATGAGCACCGAGGAGTCATTGGTAAGTGGGCTCGACATGCGCCCGCCCGGCTACCGCGGCCCCACCGGGATCGTGGGCGTGCTGCACCTCATGGCCGCTCAGCGCGGGCTTGAGGCCGTGTCGCTGTGGGCCCCGGCGTCGCACTACGCGGCCGGCGTTGTCAACCACAAGGCCGAACTCGCGCTGCTCGACGGCATCATGCGTGTGACGGGCGTGACCGTCGACACCGAGGCCGTCCGGCATGCCGCCGCTGAGTTCGAGGAGCAGGTGGACCAGGTGGTGGCCAGCGACCCGCGCCTGCAACAGTTGGTGGAGCAGTTGGAGCAGTCGGCTGACGAGGACCGCATGGACGCCATCGATCTTCCTTCGGGCGATGAACTGGTGGCCGAGCTTGAGCGGTTCCTGCGCGAGCGTGGCGACACGCCACCGCCCGCCAGCCTCTAACCCGGTCACACACCCCACCGCCTAGAACGCGCCCCGGCTTACGCAGGCGTTGTACAGCGAGCAGCGCTCGCAGTGCGGTGTTCTTGCCGGGCAGGTGTCGCGCCCATGCATGATGAGCCGAAGCCCTGTGTCAGCCCACATGGTACGCGGCCACAACGTCTTCAGGTCGGCCTCCACCTTCACCGGGTCGTCATTGATGGTGAGCCCCAGCCGCTTGCAGAGGCGCAGTACGTGGGTGTCCACCGCAATCGCCGGGGTATCGAACCACTGGCCCAGTATCACGCTGGCGGTCTTGCGGCCCACGCCGGGCACGGTCACAAGTTCCGCCATGGTGCCCGGTGCTTCGCCCCCGAAACGTTCTTCGAGTGCCGTTGCCATGCCGATGAGCAATTTCGCCTTGGCCCGGAAGAATCCCGTGGAGTGGATGATCTCCTCCACGTCCTCCGGGTGGGCCGCCGCCAGATCGGCCGGGGAGGGGTACCGCGCGAAGAGGGCCGGGGTCACCAGATTCACCCGCACGTCGGTGCATTGGGCCGAGAGGATCACCGCCGCCAGCAACTCGTACGCATTTCTGTGGTCGAGCGGGATGGGTACATGCGGTCGCTCCTCGGCCAGGATCTCGGCCACCACCCTGCCGCGGCCCTTGGGGGTGCGAGGCCGGCGCTCACGCAGGGGGGTATCGCCTCTCAAAACCATGACTTCAGCAGGATAATGATCACCCCGATCAGTGCGCTGGCGACTGCCGCGACCACCACCTGGGGCAAGCCGCTGCCCCGCTGGCGCGACGCGATACCACCCCACATTGCCAACGCCCCCACCGCCACCAGCAGTGTGGCGAACACGGAAGTCTCTTCGCTCAGCACCCCGATGCCCCCGAGGATGAGCGGGATAGCGAGGGGCACCGCAGCCTCAAGCACTGCCCAGTGCTCGTTGCCCGCACGGGCGAGCCGCACTCGGAATGGATCAGTGGTGGTGTCGCCGAGCACATCGGAATAGACCTCGGCAAACCACAGCACGAGCACCGTTGCCACCAGAGTGGACAGAAATTGCCAGGGCCCCCAGTGGCTTAGCGCGTCGGCTTCGGCAGCCAATACGGCGGTGGCAACGATCGTGCCGTAGACCGCGCGCGATGTGTGCGCCCGAAATCCACGGGCGGGAGGTGGGGTGTCGGATGCATTCACGTGCAAAAGGGTACGGCGCCCGTACCATCGGATGCCGGGCTAGGGTAACCAACACATGGATCTGCTCGCCGCCCGAAACCTCCAGGCCCTGTCGCTGGGCTTCCACATCATTCTGGTGTGCTTCGGTGTGGCGTTCCCGATATTCGTGCTCACCATGGAGGGGTTGTACCTCCGCACGCGCGACGACCTGTACCGCCGTATCGCCCGGCGGTGGACCAAGGCCATGGCCATTCTTTTCGCTGTGGGGGTGGTAAGCGGCACCGTGTTGTCGTTCGAGCTCGGAATCCTGTGGCCGGAGTTCATGGCCAAGTACGGCGACGTATTTGGGTTCGCATTCGCGCTCGAGGGCACGTCGTTCTTCGTGGAGGCCATCTTCATGGCCATCTACGTCTACGGCTGGGACCGCCTGTCGGAGCGCACGCATTTTCTCTCGGGCCTGCCCATTCCCATCGCAGGGTTCTTCGGCTCACTCTTTGTGATCTCGGTGAACGGGTGGATGAACAACCCCGTGGGGTTTGACGAGGTGAATGGCGTGGTGAGCAACATCAACCCGATCGCCGCGCTCTTCAACGGGTTCTTCTGGCATGAGCTGGTGCACATGATGCTGGCGGCGATCATCGTCGCCGGCTTCATGACCGCGTCGGTGTATGCCGTTGCCATGCTGCGTGGGCACCGCGACCGGTTTGTACGTGTGGCCATGATCGTGCCGCTCACAATCGCCGCCCTCGCTATGCCGGCCCAGTTGATCGTGGGCGACTGGGCCGCGCGGACCGTCACCAACGATCAGCCCATCAAGCTCGCGGCGATTGAGGGTCTGGGTCAGACCCAGAGCAACGCGCCCTGGCACCTGTTCGGCTGGTACTCGGCATCCGATGGCGAGGTGCATGGGGGCATTGCCATCCCCAGCATGCTTTCGATCCTCGCCTACCACGATCCCAATGCCACTGTGCAGGGGCTCGACTCGGTTCCCGTCGCTGATCAGCCGGGTGCCATCAATACGGTGCGCATCGCCTTCCAGGTGATGATCATCCTTGGGTCGGGGCTTGCCATGCTCGCCGTGCTGCACCTGTGGGTGTGGTGGCGGAGGCGGCGCATCATCAAGGGCAAGTGGTTCCTCTTTGCGGTGGGTGCGGCGGGTCCGGCGGCCATCCTGACGCTGGAGAGCGGGTGGATCACCACCGAGGTCGGTCGCCAGCCATGGATTGTCTACAACTACATGCGCACCACCGATGCGGTCACCAGCGCCACGGGAATTCCCATCGCGCTGATTGCGCTCGGTGTGGTGTACGTCGGCCTGATGTTTGGCGCCATCTGGGCGCTTCGTCGTCTGGCGCACTCGCCCGAGGAGCCTGAGCGGCCCCCGGTCGCCCCTGGAGCCGCCTCGTGAACCTCGCGCTCGCTGTATTTGCAGCCATCCTGCTGGTGGCCGGCCTCACGCTCTACGCGGTTCTTGGTGGCGCGGACTTCGGCACCGGTGCGTGGGATCTGACGGCTGGCCGCGGAACGCGCGCCGCGCGCATGCGCGCGCTTCTCCACTCGTCGATGGGTCCGGTGTGGGAGGCCAATCACGTGTGGCTCATCTTCACGTTAGTGGTGTTCTGGACATCATTTCCCACGGCTTTCGCGTCGGTGATGTCGACCATGTACATCCCGTTGTTCCTCGCCGTGGTGGGAATCATCCTGCGCGGATCGAGCTATGCCTTCCGCCCGCTGGCCCGTGGCACATGGTTTGAGTGGCCGAGTGCCGTGGCATTCGGCATCGCATCAATCC
>SYFI01000003.1 GCA_005800465.1 Actinomycetota bacterium
CTCCTGCAGTGGCACGACGGTGCCGCAGATGACTGTGGCGCCCTGCAGGATCATGCCGTTGACGAAGCCGATGATGCCGGCGGCCACCACCACAAGCAGCGCGCTGCCGCCCACCGCGGCGATCGCGATAAGCCACGTGACCACGGCCGAGACCCCGAGCCCGATCATCACCGCCTTGCGGGGCGCGACGTTGCGGGTGACCAGCGGCGTCATGCCACCCAGCCCGAGCACGAGAAACCCGCAGAGCCCGGCAATGGCCACATTGCGCTCACCAAGCGTGTCGTACAGATACAGCGGCACGATCGACAGCACCGTGCCCTCCATAAAGCTCATGGTGAATGCGGCGGGCGCCATGAACCCCGCGAATCCACGCATCTGCCCCTTGGGCACCCCCACGCGTATCTCAAACGTGTAGCGGCGCCGCGGCACGGTCTCACTGGCGAGGATGACGCACCCGATACCCACCGCCAGCAACACCAGGTGCACCTCATAGGGACGGTGAATGGGGTCGCCCCAGTACTGGGCAACCAGACCCGCCATGCCCGGACCCAGGCCGAAACCCAGACGGAAGAATGCCCCCGCCGCCATGGCGGCCAGTGCCCGCTTGGCCGGGATGGCGTGATCCACCACAAACGCCGTGCCCACACCCAGGAACATGCCGACCGCCAGCCCCTGCAGCACCCGGCCCACAAAGAGCATGGGCACCGACTCGGTGAAGGCGAACAGGAGCGATGCGGACGTGAGCACGAGCATGGCCGGCAGCAGGACGCGCTTTCGGCCCAGGCGATCGGATGCGCTCCCGGCCACCAGCATGGTGGGCACCACCGTGGCCGTGTACGTGGCGAACAGCAGTGTGAGCGTGCCGTTGGACAGGTGGAACTGGCCCGCATAGAGCGGCAGCAGCGGGGTAATGATGCTGGTGCCCATGGTGAACACCAACAGGGAAACCAGCGCCAGATAGGCCCCGCGGGTCAATCCCGTGGCCTCGGGGGGTGCTCGCCCGTGCCCGGGATCATCGCCACGATGCGTGCCCCCGGGCCAACGACCCGAGGCATGCGCCAAGCCGCCACGAGGCCCAGGAGCAGGATGCCTGCGGCCGCAAACAGGGCGGCGCGCATGCCCTGCGCCGCCTGGTCGCGCACGGCCACCGGCAGCAGGCCGGAGTTGGCGGTGACGGAGGCGGGGAGCGATATCGCGAGGACCGTACCGAGAAGGGCGCCCCCAAGGGCTCCACCGGAATACCGCGCGATATTCGGCAGGGCCGACGCAACGCCGATCCGATCATGCGGCGCCTCGTGGATCGCCGTGGTGGTCACGGGTGACGTGGCAGACGACAACCCGAGCCCGGTGAGGATGAGCCCCGGCAGCATCCACACATACGACTGCGTCATGGCCCCCAGCGCCAGCGCGATTGCGCCGGCCACCGCCGTACCCACAGCGAATCGCACCACCACGTCGCTTCCCACCATGCTCATGAGGCGTCCGGATGTCGGCGCGCCGATCATGAAACATGCTGCCACCGGGGTGATAGCCAACGACAGCTCGATGCCCGAGTAACCCAGCACCGTGGAGAAGTAGAACGGCAGCAGTATGAGCGTGCCGAACATGGCTCCTCCCACGGCGAACCCGGCCAAGTTGGCATTTCTCACCGTCGGCAATTTCAGCAGCGAGAGATCGAGCATGGGATCGTCGGTGGTGCGCTCACGCCAGGTGAACAGCACGAGGAACACGATGCCGAGAGCCCCGACGATGAGCGTGCGGGGTGCCATCCATCCCCATGCCGATGCCTGCGAAAGCGCGGTGAGCAGCGGGAACAGGCCAAGTGCGGCTAGCGCGGCACCCAGCATGTCGAATGGGCGGGCCTCAGTTGGCGCCCGCTCTCGCAATACAAACAGTGCGCCCACAAGCACGATCAGCGCCACCACGGGGGTGAACCAGAACACGCTGCGCCATCCCCATACGCCCACAAGCACGCCGGCGAGGTTCAGGGCCAGCACCGGGGCGACGGCCATGATGCCCGACAGCACGCCAAGGGCCAGCCCGCGCTTCTCGGGCGGAAAGAGAATGGCCGCATAGGCGAATGCCGTGGGCGCCATGGCCGAGGCACCGACCCCCTGCATGATGCGGAACACGATGAGGGCGGGCTCGCTCCAGGCCACTGCGCACAGCACCGAGGCGAGAACCATGATGAGGATTCCCGCCACCCACACCCGCCGGCGCCCGTACAGATCGCCCGCGCGGCCGGCGATGGGCAGCAGCACCGCCTGGGTCACGAGATAGCCCGTCACCACCCAGGTGGTGCCCGACACGCCTGAGTGGAAATCGTTGGCGATCGATGGGAGGGCGATGTTGACGATGCTGATGTTCAGCACCTGCAGCATCATTCCGCCGGCCACCACGGCCATGGCCATCCACCGCCAGCGGGGACTCTGCCGCAGCCGGGCACGGACGGCGAGCAGGGCGGGCGGGCGTGGCATCTGCATGACGGTCGCACCGTATACCCCGCCCGCGATCGCCAGTGGTGCCCGAGACCAACCCGGCTCGCTACGCTCTCGCCCGTGGTAAAGAAGAAGCGCCAACGCGTTATCGATCCCGTCAACCTCGGTGACCGGGACCTCCTGTGGGGCTACGCGCGGCTGTCGCGCCTCTACGGCGTGGTGCTTTTGGGCGTGTCATTCGCGCTGCTGGGGTTGTCCGTCATCCTCGAGGCCACATCTGAGGATGGCTGGTCGTGGATGTGGCTGGGCGTGACCGTGGGCATGGGTGGGATCACGGGCCTTATCTTCTTCCCACTGCTCAGCGTGTGGCTCAAGCGCAGCGGGCTGGCATCTATCCGCCTGCCGGACGCGCAGCTGGCCGACGGGTCACGCCTGCTCGAGGCCGGACCACGCGACTGGCGGCGATGGGCCACCATCTCGTCGATCGTCATGTTCGTGGCGTCGGCCTTCATGCTGCTGTTTCTCGTGGCCGTGCTCGGCCGTGGGGGCACCGCCGAGGGCGTGGTAATCGGCGTGCTATTGGCCTGGGGGGTGGTGACCATTGCCGACGGCGAGAAGATCGCCATGGCCGAGGAGGAACAGGGGCGCGCCTACTGGGCAGCGGGGCAGCGCCCCACCGGCGCGGGCAACCGGCTGGTGTTCACCACCCGCGCGAAGTAGCGCTCAGCTGGTCGGCGTGTTCCGGTGCAGGTCGCGGAACAGGCGCTCGGGGCGCTCCGCGTACATCTTGGTGAGGCCGCACTCGATGCAGGTCTCACCCCGAAGGGCGCTCACGCGCCCGGAGGCCATTCCCGATCGACGGCGCTTCAGGGACACAATCCCCGACACGACCGTGTATTCGACCCGGCCACCACACTCATTGCAGGCATCTGGCATGTTGCTAGGGTATCCCCTCTATACCGGGAGGGGGTATGTTCCCGCTCCATGTCGAGTGCCTAGGAGGGCCGTGTGTCCGTAGATGGCGTCAACGAAGTGATTATCGTCGGCAGCGGGCCCGCCGGGCTCACCGCCGCCATCTACGCGGCCCGTGCCGGGTTGGAGCCGTTGGTCATTGAGGGCTACGGCGCGGGTGGTCAACTGATGATCACAACCGACGTGGAGAACTACCCGGGATTCCCCGACGGCGTTCAGGGCCCCGACATGATGGTCATGTTCCGTCAGCAGGCCGAGCGGTTTGGCACCCGGTTCATCACGGCCGATGTATCGCGGGTCGACTTCTCGGAACGACCGTTCCGGGTGTGGGTTGATGACGACGAGCACGTAGGTCGGTCGATCATCGTGTCCACCGGTGCGTCCGCACGCTGGTTGGCCATTGAGGGCGAGACGCGCCTGCGCGGAAAGGGCGTGTCGGCGTGCGCCACCTGCGACGGCTTCTTCTTCCGCGACAAGCCGGTGGTAGTGGTCGGTGGTGGCGACACCGCGATGGAGGAGGCCCTCTTCCTCACCCGTATGTGCGAGAGCGTGACCATCGTGCACCGCCGCGACGCATTTCGGGCATCGGCCATCATGGCCCAGCGGGTTCTCGAGAACCCCAAGATCACCGTGGTGTGGAACTCCCGCGTGGTTGACGTGGAAGGCGCCAACGTTGTGGAGGGCGTGCGTGTGGCCGACGTCGACACCGGTGACGAGCAGGTCATCCCAACCGCCGCCATGTTCGTGGCCATCGGGCACCAACCCAACACCGAACTGTTTGAGGGGCTCCTCGATGCCGACGGCGAGGGCTACCTCATCACCGACGGCACCCGCACCAACGTCGAGGGCGTGTTCGCCTGCGGCGACGTGCAGGACACTATTTACCGGCAGGCCGTTACGGCAGCGGGCAGCGGATGCATGGCGGCAATCGATGCGGAGCGGTGGCTTGAGGCCGCAGCGCATCCGGCCACTGCCACCCACTGACAACACCCGAACACGAACCAGGAGCAGAAATGTCTGACGTCATCGAGATCACCAGCGACACCTTCCAGGGCCTTGTACTCGAAAGCGAGAAGCCCGTCGTGGTGGACTTCTGGGCCCCGTGGTGCGGCCCCTGCCGCATGATCGGCCCGGTTATCGACGAGATCGCCCGCGACCGCGACGACATCGTGGTGTGCAAGATCAACGTGGACGATGCCCCGGACATCGCACAGCGCTACGGGATTCAGGGCATTCCCTTTATCGGCCTGTTCGAGGGTGGCCAACTCACCAAGAACGCCGTGGGTGCCATGCCGCGCGCCGGTATCGAGCAAGCACTCGGGCTCGCATAAACCATGCCCTCGTACGACTTGCGATTCCAGTCGTGTGCGCACGACTTCGAAGTGTTCCGCCAGGGCTTCCTGCGTGATGACGACCGTTCGTGCCCCCAGTGCGGGGCGCGGGCCGAACAGTTGATCACCGCCGGGTTCGTGTCGGCCAAGCCCTCCCGTGGTGGTGGCGCCGGTGCGCCAACTGGCGGGGGCGGCCACGCACACGGCGGTGGCTGCGGCTGCGGCCACAACCACTAAGTCGTACCGTGGCCACCGGCGCATCAGCACCTCCCACCCGTGAACAGATCATGGTGCGTCTGCGGCGCGCGGAGGGTCAATTGCGCGGCGTGCAGCGCATGCTCGACGAGGACTCGTCATGCGACGACGTGCTGGTGCAACTGGCGGCCGTCACCGCGGCACTCGATCAGGTGGGGCTGCACCTGATCGGCGAGCGGCTGCGCGGCTGCACGCAGGCGGATGGGGAGATCTGCGCCGACGAGCTCGAGCGAAGCGTTGCCACGCTCATGCGCCACGCGCGCATCGGGCGCTAAGCCGACCACCCGGGGCGCACCCGCGCCACGATCGCTGCGGCCCGGTGCTGCACCGGCGGGGCCAGCACCACCCACTCGACCGTCCCCACCACGAGGCTCGGTCTTGCGAGGGGCAGCCGGCTCGCCCCCTCCGCGCCAACAAAGGTGCCGCCAAACCACGCGCCGGTAAATGCGGTGCCCGTTGGCAGGGTGAGCCCAATGGCCCCGCACACGGCAAGGGATGTGGCTCCGGATGCCAGCACAAAGGGCAGGCCCAACCGCTGGATGAGCACCCAGGTAACAAGTGCCGCCACGCAGCCGATAGGCACCACTGCGGCATGCGCCATGCCATCCATGCCCGGCAGCAGCGGGTGGTCGCGCTCGGCACCCACGGCATCCGCCACCAAGTAGAGGCCGGACGCCGCGATGTAGGCCAGCGCCCCCATGCGTCCACCCACGCCATCCCACACCGATGGGCCGATGAGCGACCAGAGCACCCCGGCCAGCAGGGCGGCGCCCATCACCCACCCGGTGCCAAGCGTCACGGTAGGCGACAACATGCCGAGGAAGGCGCCGGTATAGACCGCTCCAGCGGCGCTTAAGTCAATCTGCTGCCCGGGCAGCGCCATGGCCACGAGAACGACGGCCACCAGCGACGTCGCCACGATAACGGGGATGCCCATTTCGCGAGCCAGAAAGAGGGTCATCGCGGCCGCTGCCACAGACATGCCGACATTGATAGCCCGTACCCGCACGACCTGCTTGGAGGTGGGCGTGGTGATGGCCATGCCGCCCACCAGAAGAACCCCGGCAACAAGGGCTGCTGCCAAGGGGAGGGGCTCGGCGTCCAGCAGAAACGATGCGGCGCAGAGGAGCCCGAGGCCCACGGCCATGACCGATGCGAGCAGCAGTACGGCAGGCGACGGCAGCTCCGAACGGCCCTGCCACGGCTCCTCGTGGGGGATGCTCGCAGTGGACCGGGCCTCGGGCTGAAAGAGGGGTGAGAGGCGGGGCGGGGTCATCGTGATGGCGTGGCCGGCGCTCGCGCGACACGCGCAACGAGAGGTCCGAGGTGGCGACCATGCATAAGCCATTCGGCGCCGGCAGCGGCCATGCACGCGATGGTCGCCGTGGCACCGAGTACCCCCACGTGGCCGGTGAGCGGCCCCCAAGAGTGCAGCATCAGCGTGCCGTAGACGATTCCTGTAACGCCGATCCAGAAGGCCGTCGGAAGGCGCTGAGGGCTGGCACTGGCGATGAGCGTGCCACCCACCCATGCCGATCCGAGCACCGGCATGCTGGCGGGGAGGGCGATGGCCATGACCCCGCACACGCACAGCGAGGGCAGCGCCGATGCCAGCACAAAAGGCATTGAGGTGCGGCGGATGAGCTCCCAGGTGACCAGCGCACCGGCCATCCCGATGGGAAGAATCGCCCAACTTGCAAGACCCACGCTCTCAGCTGGCAAGAGGGGTGGGGAGTCGGTGCCGCTCCAATGGGCGAGCAGGTATACGACCGACCCTGTCAGAAAGGCGACTGCACCAAGCCGGGCTCCCACCCCGGGCAGCACCGCGGGGCCGACGACAGACATGAGCAGCCCCGCGAGCAGGCCCGCAAGCAGCACCCACCCCCAGGCCAGCACCGGTCCGGGCTGGAGCAGCCCCGTGAACATGCCCGCGTACCCGGACGCCGATGCCATGAAGTCGAGCGGGCCATCGCGCAGGGACAGAACTCCGATGATGGATCCCGTGACCCCCACTGCCACGAGCACGGGAACCCCCAACTCGCGCGTGAGGAACTGGGCGAACACGGCCCCGCAGAGACCGAGGGTCACGTCGATGACCCGTGGCATCCGTGATGGCCGCGAGGTAATGAGGCCGAGCACGAATCCCAGCAGGCTGAGCGCTCCGATCAGCGCGACGACGGCGAGGTTCACGCCGTGCACCCGCATCCAGAAGCCATCCACATACAGGTATCCGAGCGCCACAAGCAGCAGGGCGCCGAGAATGAACGTCACGAGCGGAGGCCGGTACCGGCGATAGCCCTCGCGCAGATCGCGCACCGTTGCCGTCTCGGATGCTTCCAGGTGGGCCGTGGGGCCGGGGACGCTGCTCATGCGGCAATTCTTACGGGAATCTGCGCCAGCGTCGTGATGACGTCATCCGCGGCAGCGGCCTCGGCCTGCGGGGAGCGGTCCAGAAGCAGCGCCTCGAGCCCGGCGCTTCGGGCACCATCCAGGTCCTCCACGCGACGGTCGCCAACGTGCAGTGCCTCCGCCGGTGCCATGCCGAGGGGGGAGAGGGCCGTGGCGAAGATGGCGGGATCGGGCTTTTGATAGCCAGCCGCCGCACTCGCAACGATGACCCCAAAGCGGTCGGCCACCCCCAGACGGGTCAGGTGCTGGGGCAGCGCGCAGTCCCAGTTGCTCACCACGCCGAGCACCAGACCCATGTTGTCCAGGCGGTCAAGGGCCGGCAGCACGTCGTCGAACAGGTAAAAGCGCAGGGATTCCACCAAGAGGTCGGTGGCCAGCGGGATGGGCGGTGCACCGGGGCCGAGCGCATCAACGAGCACTCCGGCGCACTCGGCACGCAGCGTTGCCAGCCCCTGTGCATCGCGCCCCAGCTGCATACGCAACCGGTAATGGCGTATCTCGAGGGCGAGGGCATCGGCCACCTGTTGCTCGTCCAGTGGAAAACCGGCATCGGCCAGCAGGGCGGTGAGCACCGGGGCCGGTGGATCCATGCGAAGAAGCGTGCCGAACGCGTCGAGCAGGACCGCGCGCACCGTCACCGAAGCCCCACTGAACTAATGGATGACACGGATCGTGAAATGGGAGCGGGGGACGCCACAGGGGCAAGGGTACGTCCCGACCACGGCGCGCGGGCGGATGCCGCCCCGGTCCTATACTCGGCGGCCGTGTCCGGAACCACCTCCACGCCGCCCTCAGGTACCAGCGCTCGCCATCCCCACGGTGCTCGTGGCCGTACCCGCGTGGCGTTTATTGCGGGCGCTGCGGTGGTCATTGCCTGGATCCCCTCGTTCGTCGCGACTGCGTACTCCGTGCAGCCAGCGGGCGAGGTGCTGGCCAACCCCGTCAATGGCTGGGCATTTCTCTGGGATTCGGTGACGGCGTCGCGCGATCCCCGTCTGGGCACGCCCGACGTCGCCATGCAGGAAGCTGCGCAGCTCTGGGCCGGGAGCCCGGCCGTGGCCGCCGACGTATCACTCAAATCTCTTCCCTCCCCGTGGACCGTTCCCGTTCCCGATGGTGGCGCCCACCCCCGTGCCGGACATGACGTGGTGGCTCCGGCCGATCCGCTGCAGTGGGTGGTGCAGGGTCGCGTGAATGGCGGACCCGATCAGGTAATTGGACTTCTTGACTACCGCACCGGCCGGGTGGTCTGGGATATCCGTCCGCTGGCAACAGCCGGAGCGGCGCGATGATCCCGGTCAACCGCATGCGAAGGCGCCGTAAGGCCCGGGCAAAGCACGGGCGGCTGGGTGCCGGGCGCGTCGTCGCGTTCGCCCTTGTGGTGATGGTGACCATCCTCGGGGTGGCGGGCGCGACCGCGTACCAGTCGGCCACAGCTCGCCTGCCTGGACTCGACGAACTCCAGCCGGTGGCCCTCGGCCAGAACTCGCGCATCCTCGATCGCAACGGCAAGGTGCTCGGACACATCACGGGCGTGACCAACCGCACCGAGCTTCCCTACGCACGCATCCCCAAGTCGCTACGCGATGCCACAGTGGCGATCGAGGACAAGCGCTTCTACCAGCACAACGGAGTGGACTACGTGCGCCTCGTGGGCGCCGCAGTGCGCGACGTAACCGCCGGGAGCCTCAAGCAGGGTGGCAGCACCATCACCATGCAGCTCGCGAAGAATCTGTACGACCCCAGCGCGAAGCGTGACTTTTCGCAGAAGATCAAGGAGGCCTACCTGGCCAATGAGATCGAGCAGAAGTACACCAAGGATCAGATCCTCGCGAAGTACCTCAACGGTGTTTTCTACGGCGAGAACTCCATCGGGGTGCAGGCAGCATCGCTTACGTACTTCAACAAGCCCGTATGGGCCATCTCGCTCCCGCAAGCGGCCCTGCTGGCCGGACTGCCGCAGGCACCGTCCGCATATAACCCCTTCCTCAACCCGAAAGATGCCACCGCGCGGCGCAACACCGTGCTGGACGAAATGGCGAGCCAGGGCTATGTGAGTCGGGCGGATGCCGATGCCGCCATGGCCAGCGATCTGGGACTGAATCGCGGCAGGTTCTACGAGCGTAAGAAAGAGGGCTACTTCTTCGATTACGTGCGCCAGCAGTTGCTCGATCAGTTTGGCGAGCAGCGTGTGCAGCAGGGTGGCCTTGCCGTTCGCACCACCATCGATCCCAAGCTGCAGCGCGCCGCCGAGCAGGCGATCGCCCGCAATCTTGGGCAGCCCGACGACCCCGCCGCCGCCATCGTGATGATTGATGCCCGCACCGGCTACATACGCGCGATGGCCACCAGCCAGACGTATGGCAGCGATAGCCAGTTCAACTACGCCACCCAGGCCAAGCGTCAGGCCGGATCGACGTTCAAGACCTTTGTGCTGACGCGGGCGATCGCCGATGGCACCAACCCGTACACCACCATCTATGCCAGCCGGCCCATCAACATCAATGACCCCAAGTGGGGTCCGGTCGATGTGGCCACGTACTCAAACTCATACGCTGGCCCCATCTCTGTTCATAACGCCACGCTCCGCTCCGATAACTCGGTGTACATCCAGATGACCCTCGATGAGGGACCGTACCGCGTGGTGAACATGGCCAAGCGCATGGGAATCAACGAGGACCTGCCGGTGGTCCCCTCCATTGGCCTGGGGGCGGGCGAAGTCACACCGCTCGACATGGCTACGGCGTATGCCCCGTTGGCCAACGGGGGCTTTCGCGTGAAGCCCATCTCCATCACCGACCTGGGCGCAAATGCGCCGACCAATGGCATCGGCACCCCGAAGCGCACTCGCGTGTTCTCGGACGGCGTGGCCTACGAGGTCACCCGTATTCTGCGTGACAACGTGCAGAGTGGCACCGGCGGAGCCGCTGATATCGGCGTTCCCCAGGCGGGCAAAACCGGCACAACCGACGATTACACCGACGCCTGGTTTGTGGGCTATACGCCGCGGTACGTGTGCGCCGTGTGGGTGGGTTACCCCAATGCCGATGGCGTGCGCCGCTCGATGACCAGCGTGCACGGCATCACCGTTTCCGGCGGCTCGTTCCCAGCGCGGATCTGGGCCGACTTCATGCGTGTTGCCACCGCGAAGGACGGCTCACTCGACTGGGCAATGCCCAAGGATCCCGTTGAGTGGTCGGCGTTCTCGTCCGACTTCACCGACAGCGCCTCCCAGTACGCCGTGAGCTCAGCCAAGAGCACCAGCACCGGGCGCACCACCAGCACGCCGAAGACAACCTCAACCGGCGGCATGAACACCAAGGTTCAGCCACCCGACACCGTGGTGGTGCCAATTCCCGCACCGGCTCCAGCTCCGGCGCCTGCTTCTGCTCCCACCCCCGCTCCTGCTCCTGCTCCTGCTCCGGCTCCTGCTCCAGCTCCTGCTCCGGCGCCTGCTCCCACGCCGACAGCACCCACTCCCGCTCCGCCGACTCCCTAGGAGACGTCCTCCGCCCCGATCATGTCCTTCGAGCGGGCGGTGAGCAGCAGGATACCGGCCATTCCCGCGAGGGCCGCTCCTACGATGGTGATCCATGCCGCTGGCAGCACAGTGATGATCCAGTCGCCGCCGAGCGGCGATGCGGGCATGCCGGGGCGTTCGGCCACCACACCAACGGCGGGCACGAGCGCGGCGCGCGAGGCCCACCCCACGGCCACCACCGCGGCCATCACGATAAATGAGCCGATAACGCGTGCCAGTCGGGTGCCTGTGCGTGGCCTCCACCAAATGGTGAGGAGCCCCGCGATCGCCAGCACCACACCGGCCACGGGAAGGATCCACGTGCCACCGGTGGCGCCATACCCCGACAACTGGTCGGAGCCCGTGGGAAGGTCGGCCGAGTACCACGGGAGCCCGGGAAGTACGGCGAGCAGCAGACCACAGCCCGTCGCGGCGAGGCCGAGCACGGGCACGCGCATGCTCATGCACCCGCCCGGGGGCGCACTCTGTGGAACACCACGACCCCGCCCGTGTTCCACACAAGCCGGAAGTCGGCGCGCCTTGCCAGATTGTCAAGCGCCGCCTGAAACCCCCGGGGGTCAAGGCGGTCGTACATATCGGGACGCGTCCGGTCCACGATCACCCATTCGGCGTCGTCGATGGCCGGAAACACCAGGATCCGGGTGCGGGCCGACAAGTGCCCACCGGGGTTATTCCCCGCCGACACGATGGCGCGATCCGGGATGAGCGCGGCGGCCCGGTCGAGTGCCTCCGACGTCGCAGTGCGCTCGTACTGCGCCAGTCGCGAGGGCGATGCCACCGACACACCCTGAAACCACGGCAGCGGTCCCTTGATCATGGTGGCCAGCACTCCTGCGACAACCAGCCCAAGCGCCATTCCCCCACTCGCCCGCGCCGCGCGGCCAAGCCAGGGGGGGCGCCCGTGCTCGCGCAGGTGTGAGAGCCCGAGCAGGGCAGCGGCAATGAGGTACGGACTCGGGACCGCCGCGTAGTGGAATTCCACCGAGTAGTTGGGCCACCACTCGGCGAGCATGTTCATGAGAAGATCAGGAAGCGCGCACACCGCCAGCAATGGTGCGGCCAACGGCAGCAGAAGCAGCGGCACAAGGAGAATGAGCAGATACGATAGACGCGACCAGCCACCGATCGTGGTGACGAGGTCCACGGGACTCGTGACCGCGCCCACGATGGCCTTTGCGGGGGTGGCGCCGAACTTGCCGTAGCGCTCGGCAAACGGTGCGGGCAGCCCACTTCCGGCGGCGGGGATGATGATCAGTACCGCGATGGCGGTCCATGCCAGTGCAGAGACCGCGAGCACGGCGCCTGCGATGCGGCGGCGATGGCGGATCGCAATCCACAGCCCAAGCATGGCGATGGAGAGGCCCACCTGCTCCTTCGACATCAGGGCGAGCCCGGCCATGACACCGAGCACCACATCACGGTGGGTCTCGGCTGCCCATATGGCATACATGATGAGCGGCGCGGCAAGGGTCACTGCGTGAAAGTCGGTGAGTACCGCCCACTGGAGCGGTACATACAGCAGGTAGGCGGCGGCGGCGGCCACAGCCAGGCGGTCGTCGCGCAGCCACAGGCGTCCCAGCCAAAATGCCGGCAGTGCCCCCAGTGCCACGATCAGCGCCTGCGCCACCAGCAGGGGCACGGGTGACGTGGTGACCCACTGCAACGGGGCGAACGCCATGAGCAGCGGATCGACATGTGATCCAAGCCGGCTGATCTGCGCGCCGGCCGCGTCGGTGGCCTCGAGAGGATGCCCCTGGGCTGTGCTCCAGATCGCCTGCACCATGTTTCCGAGATCAAAGCGCCCGGTCCACCACGCCTCGTGGCGCCCGGCCGCCAGCCAAGAGAAGAGCGACGCCCATCCAGCCACCATGAGCCACACCAGAAGCCGTGGCAGATCGCGGGTGATGGCATTGGGGTTCAGCCGGCCAGCAAGTGGGGCGGTGCTCATCGGCGTGACACCCGCCGGCCCCAGGCCGTAGCCAGGGCGACGAACACCAGCTCCACGACGATGAGCGCCAGGCGCGACCCCACCGACAGCGCGATCGCCACGCCGCCCGGCACCTGGCGTGCCAGCACCAGGGCAAACAGGGCGTCACGGATGCCGAGCCCGGATGGCACCACAAACACCAGCATCGAGACCACGAACGCGAGCAGGAACCCACTGGCAACGCCCACCGGATTTCCGATGGCCGGGCCGCCCATCCCGCGCACCAGCGCCCACACGCTGAGTGCCAGCAGCGCCGAGGTGACGAGATACCAGACCACCATGAGCAGGACGCGGCGGAAGGGCATGAGCGCACCGAGGGGAGGGCGCTTCGCCCGGGCCAGCAGCCATGTGGATGCGGGGCCGAACACGCGGGGATGCAGCAATAGCGACGCCAGCGGCACACCCAGCACCAGCCAAGCCAGCGGTCCGACGGAACTTCCGCTCCCGATGTCGAGCAGCGCAACCACGGCGAGCATGGCCGCCGCCGCGAGTGCGATCACCTGCTCGTAGGTCGTCGCGGCGAGGGTGACCATCTTTGGAACCCCATGGGCCTGGGCCATCACCGCACGGCCCACGAGCATCAGAACGTTGCCCGGCACGTACCGCCCCAGCAACGACTTGGCCCATGCAGCGACCGTGGCGGCAACCGGCGGGGCGGGGCGGTGCAGGCCGCCCAGAATCGCGTCATAGGCGAAGGCCGAGAGTGTCAGCGACACCAGCACCAGACCGCCGCCCAGTACCAGCCAACCCGCTGATGGCTGCCAGTCAAATGCGGTGACGACGTCCCACGCGTTGTACACCGTCCACCCAAGGGCGGCGATGATGAGTAGCCCGGCCACAGTGCCCAGTGCGCGCATGAGGTTGCGGCGGTCGCTCATGAGCGGCTGCGCTTAATGGCATCGAGCAGGGGCTCTGCCACCGCTTGGGGGGTGCCCATTTCCTCGTACCGTCGTCGCGCCGCGGTGCCAAGGCGCTCGCGCAGGGCAGGGTCGCCGGCAAGTGTGCGGAGCTCATCGGCCAGCGCATCGGGGTCGCCGGCGGGCACCAGCAGCGCGTTCTCCCCGTGCACCAGGGCCTCGCGGATTCCTGGCGTGTCGGCAGTCAGCACCGGGCGTGCAGCCGCCATGGCCTGGAACACCTTGTTGGGGATGACCCGCGAGGCCTTGTCGCTGCGACCAAACACGCCCAGCACCACTGCGCTCGATGCAATCTCGTCTGCGAGCGCCTCGTAGGGCACCCACGGCACGTGCTGCAGCGCCTGCGGGGGGTCGCGACGCATCTCATGTGCCAGCCAGCTGTCGAGCTGACCACTGCCGATGAGGCGGACGGGAGGCACGCCCTCACCGCGCGCCGCGCTCACGATGACGTCGAGGCCGTGCATGGGCGCGAGCTTGCCGTACCAGAGCACGTGCAGAGTTCCGGACGGCTGTGGGGTGGGCGGAAAGGCATCGGGTTCGGCACCCACTGGCGCCACCACCAGGCGGTGCCGGGGCACGCCAAAGCGCATGGCCATGAAGTTGGCGTTGGCACGGGTGTCGCACAGCACGAGGTCGGCCAGGCGCAGCGTGGTGCGGTCGATCCCGGCCAGCACAGCACCACCAACGCGACCCGCGCGCGCGCGGTCGCCGGCCAGCGTGTCGGTGAGTGAGATCATCATGTCCACCACCAGCAGCGCACGGTGGCGACGGGCCACCATCCATGCCGGCACCGCGTCGGGCTGCGCCGGGTATCCCGCCACCACCACGTGCGGTGACCCGCCCGGATGCCGCTCCACGGCCAGGGCGGCCCAGGCAGCGACATAACTGCCGCCGGCCTTCATGAGATTCCCCGGAGAGAGGAAGCCCCCGGCCTTGTGGGTGGTGCGCTCCCACACGGGCCTGTGCCGCTCATCAACAACGACCCCAAGCGAGCGCAGGCCCTCCACGAGCACACGAGTACGCGGATAGTCGCGCTCGTAGGTGCCCACCCACTCGACTCGCAGCGGGCCGATCACCCCTCGATGATGCGCTCGATGCGTGACGCCGCCTCGTCCTCCTCCGACCGCAGGCGACCGCGCTGGATCAGCTCGCTCACGAGGCCGAGGGTGAACAACTGGACGCCCACCACGATGAGCAGCACCGCGAGGATCAGCAGCGGGCGGCCCCCGATGGCCTCGCCAAAGAACTTGAGCACCGTGAGGTAAATGCCGATCAGGACACCGATGAAGAACAGCAGCAGACCGGCGCCGCCAAACAGGTGCATGGGCCGGTGACGAAATCGGCCGACGATCGAGATGGTCACCAGGTCGAGGAGCCCGCGCAGGTACCGCTCAAATCCGTACTTGCTCGTGCCGTGCTGCCGCGCCCGGTGATTGACGGGGATCTCCACGACCGTAAAGCCCTCAGACGCCGCAATGGCCGGGATAAAGCGGTACATCTCACCGGGGATCGCCAGCGCTTTCACCACGTCTGCGCGATAGGCCTTGAACCCACAGTTGAGATCGTGCAGTTCAAGCCCGGATGCCTTGCGGGCAGTGGCGTTGAAGATCTTCGATGGGATGCGCTTGTTCCACGGGTCGTTACGCTCCTTTTTCCACCCTGACACCAGGTCGGCGCCCTCGGCAAGCGCGGCGAGCATCCGCGGGATCTCGGCGGGGTCATCCTGCAGGTCGGCGTCGAGCGTGATGATGACATCACCCTCTGCCTCGGTGAAGCCGGCGGTGAGTGCCGGCCCCTTCCCGAAGTTGCTTCGCATCTTGATGACGCGGATCTGTTCGTGAAGCGCCGCAAGACCCGCGAGCACCACATCGCTGCCATCGCGTGAGCCGTCGTCGATGAAGATCACCTCGTGCGGCGTGCCGACGATGCGCATGACTGGCAGCAGTTCATTTACCAACTGCTCGAGCGAGTCGCGCTCGTCGTACACCGGGATGACGACCGAGATGAGACGTGGCGGAGTCAACGGGTAGGACCTCCAGTGGTCTCACGGCGCCGGTCGCGGCGGCGACCGAGCGATGGAAGCGGGCGGCGGCCACGACGGGCCTGCCGCTCATGCTCGCTGGGAATGGGCTTATAGGGACCGGCAGCCACTAGGCCACGGCGCACCCTGCGCATCACCAGACCCCCGAGGCTCCAGGTGATTATCAGGATCGCAGCGGCGAGCACCGGGCCGGCGACCCCGCGCCCACCAGCCAGGGTCGTCTCGATGAGGTACCAGACCGACCCGACGAAGCCGCGGTCGATGCGACCGGACAACCAGACGCACAGAAGCACGATGGGTGTCATGGCGATGATGGCGAGCGCCACCACCTGCCACGAACGCCGCGCGCGGGTGACCACCAGCGCCGCGTGGGCCGCCGGAAGGGCGATCACCAGTGCGAATGGACTCACGATCCAGAGCACCAGACACACCCCGCCAAGGGCGATGACGCCGGCAGCGGCGCGGGACGCCACCTCGGCATCCCGGCGGATTGCCCGCAGGCGCACGGCCAGCCAGGTGAGCACGCCGGCACCCACGGCCAGCAGCATTGCCACGACTGCCGGCAGGTCGAATGGCACCGAACCCGCCAGCGGGGGCCATCCGCCGGCTGCCGACGCCAGCATGCCTGCGGTGGCCAACAGATGGGCCACCAGCATTCCGACCACCAGCGGCAACAGGCGCCACCCGAGGGCGGCGATGAAGGGAAGCACGCGCACCCCGGCCCGGCGCAGACGCACTGCCAGATCGAGCGCTCCCACAAAGAGGGGAAGGGCGAGGAGCAGGATGACAATGCGGCTCATCACCGAACGCAATTCCCGGTCGCCGATGATGAGGCCGGCGGATGGCCGCGACACCGAATCCACCATGTCGAGTGCGCCGAGCAATGTCTCGGCGGTGCGCCCTGACGATCCAAGGGCGGCCTCGGTGGCCAGGTTGCCACCCACCGCGGGGCGCTCGGGACGGGAGGCCAGCGATACCGACGGGATACCCGCGGCGATGTAGGCCGCCTGATCGCCGCTGGTCTGCGGCACACCCATTGCGGCGATCTGGGGGAATGGGCCGGGGGCATTGGCAACGCTGGCGCCCGCACGGCCGGCGGCCTGCACGGCTGCAGCGCCGAGTGCCAGCGCACGTCGACCGTCCCGGCCGTCGTCCCAGATGTGCAGGGCCCCCGGATTACCGGCCGGATCATCCAGCGAAATGGCGGCCTCGACCGGCACCCGGTTAAACCGCTCCGCGAACCAGCGTGCGCCGGCGTTGCCGATGGTGGACCCGCCCGTTGACACCACAAGGACGGGGCGCTCGCGCGCCACCGTGCCAAGTGCCCGTGCCAACTGCACCAGCACAGCTGAGCCGCTCTCGCCCCCGATCACGCCAGGTGGGGTGTCGCGGGGGGCCGAGATGATAAGGGCATGGCGCGACGAGATGCCGCTGGGTGCTGGTAACGAGACGTAGACGTTCTGGGTGGTGATACGACCACCGGGTGTGGTGACCAAGAACACCTGACGCCGTACCGCCGTGGCACCCGGCACGCCCTCGAACTGGGTCACCATCCAGTCTGCGGCACGTTGATCCCCCGACGTGCCCGGCACCCGCTGCGGTGCGACCCCGTTCAGGTCGGCGGCCAGCCCACGTGCGGCAATGGCGTCGAACGCCGGGGGCAGCGGAGGTTCGGGTGCGCCTCCCGGCGATTCAAGGGTAAGCAGGGCGACGAGCAGGGCGACGAGCGCCACCAGCCACGAGAGCCGATAAAGGCGGCCATTCAGCACCGGGGAAGTATCGCACCACGATCCTTCCGACCCCCTCTGCCCCATGCACGGCGCGTTGCGGTCTCTCTCGGGCACGATGTGGGTATGGAGACACCACCGCTCATCCTCGTATCCAATCGTGGCCCGGTTGTCTTTGTGGACGACGGCGCGGGTGGCACCACGATGGTGCGTTCGGGCGGTGGACTTGTGACCGCGCTCTCAGGGCTGGTCAACGTGACGCCCGCCGTGTGGATCTCGGCCGCCATTGAGAGCGGAGACGCCCGGGTTCAGCACGAAAGCGGCGGCGAGGTGCGCATCCCAGGGCTCGGAGTGGACACCCGCGGGCGTTTCGTGGAGATGGACCCCGACGTCTACGAGCAGTACTACAACGTAGTGGCGAACCCGATGCTGTGGTTCATCCAGCACTACCTCTGGGACCTCTCAAACGTGCCGGACATCCGCGTGGAGGAGTTCGCGGCGTGGGAGGACGGCTATCTCGCCGCCAACCGCCTGTTCGCCGACGCCGTGGTTGGCGCCCTCGCTGATCACCCGGGTGCCGTGGTCATGCTGCACGACTACCACCTGTACACCGCCCCCGGAATCGTCCGCGAGCGTGTCCCAAATGCCTTCCTGCACTTCTTCGTGCACATCCCGTGGCCGCAGCCCGACTACTGGCGCGTGCTGCCCACGGTCATCCGCGACAAGGTGATCGAAGGCCTTCTGGCCAACGACATCGTTGCCTTTCACACCGAGCGGTACGCGCGCAACTTCCTGCTCTCGTGCGAGGACCTGCTGGGGCTCGAGGTGGATTACGCGAAAATGTCTGTCGCCTACCGTGGGCGCTGGGTGCGTGTGCGGCACTACCCCATCTCAATCGATGCCGACAGATTCATCGATCTCGCTGCCAGCAAGGCCGTGGCAACAGAGGAGGCCCAGTTCCTCAGGCGTCGGCGACGCAGCCTGGTGGTGCGGGTGGACCGCACCGACCTGTCCAAGAACATCCTGCGGGGCTTCACCGCGTTCGATCTCTTTCTGGATCGGCACCCGGAGTTTCACGAGGAGATCACGTTCTTCGCCATGCTCCAGCCCTCGCGCCAGGACGTGCCGGAATATGTGGAGTACGTCAACCGCATCACCGACATCGTGAGCAGCATCAACACCAAGCACGGCAATACCGACTGGATGCCGATCGACCTCAGGTTCGAGAGCAACCTCCCGCTGGCGGTCACCGCGTACAAGCACTTCGACGTGATGATGGTGAACTCGATCTTTGACGGCATGAACCTGGTGGCCAAGGAAGCCCCGCTGGTCAACGAGCGCGACGGGGTGCTCATCCTCAGCGAAAACGTGGGTGCCTACGAGGAGATCGGTGCGTTCGCCATCGGCGTCAACCCCTTTGACATCGAGGCGCAGGCCGAGGCGCTGCACACCGCACTCACCATGCCCCGCACCGAGCGGCGCGGGCGTGCCGAGGCCATCCGCCAGGTGGTGATGGAAAACGACATCGCCAAGTGGCTCACCACGCAGTTGACTGACATCGAGGAGGCGCGTGGCGAATCAGTGCTGCCGCCCGGGGCCGACGCCCCGTAAACACGCCGGACCGCATGTGGAGTGCCCACTGTGCCCGAGCAATACGCCGTCGGGATGCTGGACGGCGATGGCCATGACGCGTGACACGAGACCCCCGGTGTCGCGTGTCACGCGGGGCCTCCGCTAGCCTCGCCGCGATGTCGCGACCCCTTGAGATCTCGTGCATGGGCCCCGCGCGGCCGCCATCGCAGGCGGCCGTGGGTGCTGCCGCACGCCGCGAGGCCGACGGCTACAACGCCATGTGGTGGGCCGACCACCTGCTGCACTGGTTCCCCATGGGCATCTGGGATCCCGCGCTGGTGCCTCAGGCCGCCGCGCAGCCCAGCCCGCACGTGTGGTTCGACCCGGTGCCGGTCATCGCGCAGTCGGCCCTCTCCACCGAGCGCATCAGGCTCGGAGTCGGCGTCACCGATCTGGTGCGGCGCAACCCGGCCAGCCTGGCGCAGACGGCCCTCACGCTCGACCACCTGACCGGCGGCAGGTTCATGCTGGGCATTGGCACCGGCGAAGAGCTCAATCTCGGCCCGTACGGAATGACCAATGCCCGGCCACTCAGGCGACTTGAGGAGGGAATCGAAGTGATCCGCCTGCTCATGTCGGACCCGGGACCCGTGGACTATGCCGGCGAGGTATTCACGCTCGAGGGTGCCTGCATGGGCGTGCGCCCGGTCGGCGACCGCCCGCCTCCCATCTGGGTTGGCGCACACCGGCCCAAGGGCCTCGCACTGGTGGGGCGCCTCGCCGACGGCTGGCTGCCCCTCGCCACAGATGTGGATGACTATTCGGCCATGCTCGCGCACGTGCGCACCGCGCAGGCGGCCGCGGGCCGTGCACTGGGTGACGTCACCGCCGGGGCCTACTGCCGCGTCGTGGTGGCCGACTCGCGTGACGGCGCCCGGGACGTCATCCTGAACTCACTGCTCTTCCGATTCATCGCGCTCACCCGTCCATCCGAGGCATTCGAGGCCGCTGGCGTTGACCACCCGCTGGGAAAGGGTGTATTCGGCATCACCAAATTGCAGCCCATGGCCATCGGTCGCCACGAGGCACTGGCACTGGCCGCGGCGGTGCCAGATGAGGTGCTTTTCGGCACCGTCATCCATGGCACACCCGACGACATCGCCAGCGGCGTACGTGCCCTCGCAGATGCTGGGGCGGAGCACGTGCAGCTCACAAACATGACACCGCTGTGCGACCCATCGCGCGCCGCCGCCAGCGAGGCGCTGCTCGGCGAGGCAGTTGCGACGATCCGATCAGGGGATTCCACATGAAGCGACGCGCCGCACTTGGACTTCTGGCCATTACCGGAGCGGCTGGCCTTGCACTGACGGGCTCGGCACAGGCGGCCAATATCGTCCTGGGTGGCTGGGGCAGCATCACTGCCGACATCGGTGGTGGTGCACTGGTGTGGAGCGATACCGCACCCGCCAAGACGGCCACCTTTACCTACTGGCGCACCGACACCGGCCGTGCGGCCTTCAGCGGATCCATCGGCAAAGCGACGAAGCCGGTGGTCATCCGTACCAGCGCGGGAATCTCCACCGGTGCACGGGTTCGGGCGACGGGAACTGACAGGGGCTACGTCACCATCGCCCCGGGTGCCGCATATGCCGGGCCGATCATCTGGTGCTGCGATTCCGAAAGCGCCGAGGTTGTGGTGTCGAGCGATGGCCGCGATGGCGCGCCGTCGCCAGCTGGGGCCGGGCTCGATGGCAGTCGCGTGCGATGGATTGCGGGCAGCGCATCGGGTGCGGTACTCGGCAGCGCGAGCCCCGTGGAGGGTGATCTGCGCGCAACCTCGGTATCGATTCCTGGCAACACGGGTCCGGGCCTCGCGTCGATCGCCACCGGCGTGGCCGCATGGGCCGATAGGGGTGCCACGGCGATCTCGATCGGTATTCCTGGTGACGACGGTGTGAGCGGCTTGCGCGGCGTGGCGCAGGGCGGCATCGTAAAGAGCGTGTTCGCCACCCCGGCGTTTGTCGTGACCGTGGTGAAGAGCGGCAGCCGCGCCAAGGTGGTGCGTACAGACGTTGCCTCGGGCACAGCACGCACCGTGTGGAGCGGGTCCGGAACCCCCGTGCTGGCTACCGGTGGCGCTGCAATTGTGATCGGGACCGGAAGCAAAGTTTTGTCCAGCAGGGGCGGCGCCAAGGCCAGGGCCGCGGGCACCGCCAAGGGCATCGTGGCTGCACTTGCCACCGACGGCACGCGCATTGTGGTGTTTGAGCGCATCACCAGAAAGGTCACCGTGAAGAAGCGCACGACGAATGTGAAGAGCACGGTTGTCCGCGTGCTGGGGAGCGTTCGATGAGGTGGTTGCGTATGGCACTCGCCATTGCCGCCGCCATCGCGGTGACCCCGGCGATGGGCGCCCAGATGGCAATTCAGGACGACCAGCTGCCCAACATGTCGGGCGCCGCGCTCGAGCAGCGGCTCGACCTGCTGCAGAGCACGGGCACCACCATCACCCGGGTGGACATCCTGTGGGGATTCGTTGCCCCCACGCGCCCGGCTGATGCATCCGACCCCGGAGACCCGGCCTACGACTGGACCCGCTACGACGCCATCATCACAGGCCTGCGTGCGCGCGACATCACGCCCATCGTGGACTTCGCGTGGACACCCACGTGGGGGTCGTCCTCGGGCAAGCGCAACGCGGCACCGCGCACGGCCGACGGCGCAGCATTTGCCGCCGCGATCGCGCGCCGGTACAACGGCACGTGGCCCGACGGCAAGGGCGGCACCCTTCCGTTGGTGCGCCACATCGAGGTGTGGAACGAGCCCAACATCGCCACGTACTGGTACCCGCAGTGCCGGCGTCAGGGTGGGCGCTATGTGCTCGACTCGGCGCGGGCATACTCCGCACTGCTGGCCGCCTCATACACGCAGATCAAGGCTGTGAGCCCCACGGCAATCGTCATCGGGGGCGTCACCGGCCCGGTGGGTGAATCCTCCTGTAATTCGGCCGACTCATCGGTGGGCACGCTGACATTCGCAAAGGAGATGGTGCGAAACCGCGTGCCACTCGACGCGTGGAGCATGCACCTGTACCCAATCGGATCACCCACGCAGGCGTACTTCGTGCCGTCGTGGAAGACGATCCCGCAGATCCAGTCGCTGGTGGATAGGCTGTCGCCCGGTGCGCCCATCTATGTGACGGAGAACGGGTATCACACGTCGTACAACCGCTATCACCGCTACTTCGTGAGCGAGTTCCAGCAGGCCTCGTGGCTCACGCAGACGCAGGTGGTGGCGAACCGGTATCCCCGTGTGGAAGTGGCCATGTGGTTCAACCTTCAGGACAATCCGTACTGGACGGGCGGTCTCCTTCGTGACGACCTCACGCAGAAGCCCGCTTGGCGCGCCTTCCGTCAGGCGACCGCTGGCCAGTCGCGACCGGCGGAATGGAGTCGATGACCGACCACCGGGATGAGCGCACGGACGAGCGACTGGACGATGTCCGGGCGTACTACGACCGCATCGCGCCGCGCCTGCGCGCGGTGGAGCAGGAGAACTGGCACCTGCAGAGCCGCATGTCATGCGTGCTCGCCACAATTGACCAGCACGGTCCGGGGCCGGGTGGCCGCGTGCTCGACGTGGGCTGCGGCGGGGGATTCCTGCTGGAGGAGCTCGCCCGACGCGGGTACTCGGGTGTGGGAATCGACCTGTCGCCTGAGTCTGTGGAGATCGCCCGTACCCGCCTCACGGACCTGGGCGCTGCCGATCGCCTGGACGCCGTGGTGGGCAGCGCATATGAGCCACCCGAGGGGCCGTACGACCTGGTCACACTCACCGACGTGCTCGAGCACCTGGAGGACCCGCGTGCCTGCCTGCGTGCGCTGCGCACGCAGATGGCGCCGGGTGGTCTGCTTGTTATCTCCACGCCCAATCGCCGCAGCCTTCCCGGGGCCCGGCGCTGGATGTCGGAGCACGGCGTTCCCGGCATCAAGTTGAGCCTGGCCCCCATTGACAACTGGCAGTCGTGGGTGGATCTCGAGTCGCACGCGGCAGCGGCGGGCATGGTGCCGGTAAGCAAGCGCGGCATCTTCTTTCGCCCCGGCGGAAAGATTGGGTCGCAGATCGGTCGCGTGTACAAGTTCGCATCGGTACGTAAGGGCGAGAAGAAACTGTCCGCCACCCCTGTGGGGCGCTTCGGCTTCTACATCGTGCTGGGCTTCCGGCCCCTTCCCTGATGTCTGATCGAGCGGCGGGTGGGTCCGCAGCCGCCCCCGGGCGGCGCGGCTGGATTGCCGGGGGCATCATCGCGCTGGTGCTGGTGGCGTTCGGGGTGTTCGTGCTGCCGTTCGCGTTCACCACGCCGCCGCCCATCATCACGCGCTTCACCTCCACCCTTCTGTTCAGCCCCGGAGCGCCGGGGGCACGTGATGTGGCCCGGGTGTCCATCCGGCTCAGCGAACCGAGCTCGGTGTCCATCGTGGTAAAGAACTCGTCGGGTGCTGTGGTGCGCACGCTCGCCGACGGTGCCGTGGTGCGCACCAAGACGCTCAGCGTGCCATGGACCGGCAACGGCGACGGTGGCACCGCGGTGGTACCCGATGGCACCTACACAATTGACCTCGAGGCCCATGCCGGGCAAAAGAAATTCTCCAAGAGCCGCCGCATCGTGGTGGACACCACCGCGCCCGGAGCGCCGGGTCTGACTGTTCGCATCGTCGGCTTCTCATGCGTGGCAGTGGTCACCGGACCGGACGAGCCCACGCGCCTGGTGGTGACCTCCCCGGCCACCGATGCCACTACCGACCCGCATACCCTGCCGGCGCAAGGCACGTTTACATGGACCACCCGCCGGGTGGCATCGGGTGCGCAGGCCATCATAGCCACGGTGAGTGACCCAGCGGGCAACACGGCGCGCACCACCCGCCCCTGCGCACCCGTGAAGCGGCCCGCGAAGGCCACTGCGTCTCCGGGAGCGCGCCCGTGAGCGCGGTAATGGTGCGCGAGGTCGCGGCCATCGCCGGTGCCGCTGGCATGGCCGTGATGCTTCTGCCGCGGGTCATCGGAGGTCCACTCCGCATTCCCGATGGTGCGCGCCGTGTCACCGGCCTGATCATTCTCCTCGCTGCGTGGATCGCCATGGCGGCCACTCTGGTGCCGTCCGGAATCCAGGACCGCCTCGCGCGGCCCACGGACGCCGTCGCATCCGCAGTGGCCATCGTCATTGGTCTCGTGGTTGTCGCCTTCATTGGCAGGCATCTGGCCACCCATACCTGGGCGTGGTTCCTGCTGCTGGGCCTCGCACTGCCTATTCGCGTGCCCATCTCCGTTGGGGGCACCGATGCCAACCTGCTCATCCCGCTCTACGGGGTGATCGTGCTGGGCCTCATCACCTGGGCGTGGCAGGCGCGCGTCGACTCCGGGTCGCGCCGCTGGACCAGCACGGTGCTTGATCTCCCGCTGCTCTTGTTCGCCGGCTTCACACTGGTGTCGCTGTGCTGGTCGTCAGACATCCCCCAGGCCGCCACCAAGATCACGTTCTTCTGGATCCCGTTCCTGCTCCTGTATGTGGTGGCCGTGCAGTTGTGGCGGCGGGGCCGCGCGCTCCCGGTGCTTGCCATCACCACCATGGCCATGGCAATCCCGGTGTCGCTCTTGGCCGTGGGCGAGTACATCGGCCGTGGCGTGCTGTGGAACCACCGCCTCGAGCAGGCCAACGTGTACAGCCGCTTCTTCCGGGTCAACTCGATCTTCTACGACCCCAACATCCTGGGGCGCTATCTGGTGCTGGCCATGCTCATCGGCGTGGCCGTGGCCTACCTGAAACGGGCGGATGGACGGGTGCTCATCGCCTGTGCCGTGGCCGAGATCATCTACGCCGCCGGTCTCACCGTGACGTTTTCGCGCTCGAGTGCGCTCATGCTGATGGTCGGACTGTTCATCATGTCGCTGCGCATGTTCGGGAGAAAGCGCGTGGTCATCGTCGCCGTCATCTTCAGCGTGCTCGGGTTCGGCGTGGCCGTGGCCGGATCGCATCAGGTGCGCGATGCCCTCACGTCCACATCGCGCCTGTCCAAGGTGAGCGAAGGGCGCTTTGACCTGATGGGTGGTGGGGTGGATTTGTGGAAGGCACACCCAGTGGTGGGTGGAGGCCTCGGTTCGTTCGCCACCGACTACTCGGCGCAGCTCTCGGGCGGCGAACTGCGCAAGACCCGCGTGGTCATCTCGCACAATGCGCCGGTCACCATCCTCAGCGAAGAGGGCGTCGTCGGATTCGCCCTGTTTACGTGGCTCTCGGTGCTGGCGCTGCTGGTGGGCATCCGTGCCGGCCGCGAGCGCGACGACCACGTGGGCGTGCCGGGCGCCATGATGCTTGCCGGGCTCGTGGGCATCTTCGTGCACGCGCTCTTGTACTCGGCGCTCATTGAGGACCCGTATACGTGGCTGCTCGCCGCCGGGATCACGGTGGTCGTGGCCACGGCGCGAAGCAACGTTCTGCCCGAGCCCGGCACCGCAGAGGCGCCATGACCCTCCCGCCCCTACGCGTGATGTGTCTGTCAAACATGTATCCCGGGCCGGGTGCACCCGACTACGGCGCGTTTATCGAGCGCATGTGCGACTGCATGGAGACCCGCGGTGCCCATGTGGAGCGCGTGGTCATCAACAGCCGCGCCTCAGGGGCGCTTCGCACGCCCGCGAAGTACGCGCGGCTGGCCACGCAGGCCATGAGTGGTGCCGGTGACGTCGATGTGATTTGGGCGCACTACCTCTTTCCCACCGGCCTCATCGCGTCGCTTGCGGGACGCATGCGACGCACCCCCTGGGTGATCACCGCGCATGGCGGGGACGTGGCCAATCTTTCGCGGGGAACCATCCGCCAGTTGAGCAGCGGCGCCGTCTCGGGCGCCGCGATGGTCATCGCCGTAAGCGAGTGGCTCGCCGGACGCATGTACGAGGAGGGCCTGCGACCCGAGCGGGTTGAGGTGGCCAGCATGGGCGTGGATACCGACCGCTTCCAGATCGGCGACCGGTTGGCTGCGCGTGTGCGGCTGTCGATCCCGGCCGACGTGCCCGTCGTCCTTGCGGTCGGTGGTCTCAGCGAGCGCAAGAATCCCATGGGTCTTCTGCAGGCATTCGCGCGCCTTCATGCCGATCGTCCCGATGCCCGTCTGGTGTTTGTGGGGGACGGCCCCCAGGCCGCGGTGATCGATGCCGGTTCACGGCGTCTCGGTATCCCAGGTGCCGTGCACCGGACGGGTGTGGTCCCCAACCGCAGCGTGACCGACTGGATGACCGCGGCCGACGTGGTGGCACAGGTGAGCCTGGTGGAACCGCTGGGTGTGGCCGCGCTGGAAGCCATGGCCAGTGGGCGCCCGGTGGTGGGAACGTCGGTGGGGGGCCTCAAAGAGGTGGTGCCCGACGGCGTGGCGGGCGTGATTGTGGATCCGCGCGATCCGGTGTCCATCGCGGAGGGGCTCGTGCGGATGCTCGATGCCGGACCCGACCCGGAGACCTGCCGGGCCGCGGCCATGGAGCACTCCCTTCTGCACGAAACCGACCGCGTGCTGGGGATTCTGGCAGCGGCCGCAGGGCGCCCGGCGTAACGGACGGCGGCGGCGCTCCTGCTAGCGTCACCTCTCAGATGTCGGTACGCGTACCCACCGGGCCGACCGGCGCCCTCGGGGGTGTCGGCATCCGCGCCGCGGTCCTCGTTCTCGTCGCCGCGGTTGCCGCAGGCGCCCTCGCCGCGTACGCGCCGGTCCCGGGCGTGCTGCTGGCCGTCGCGCTTGTGGGGGTCATGCTGGTCCGGGGCCGCACCCTGCCCGAACTTGGCCGGGCCGCGGTGCTGGTGGCCCTCGTCACGGCGATCATCGGCCCCAACCTCGGGGTTCCGGGCCGCGCCGAGGTGTTCGCCTTCAGGTTCGTGGCCGTACTCATCATTCTGGGCATCGCCACCTGGCTGCTGATGGGCCGGGGGCTCCCGGTGCCCAATGGCCTTGGCATGCCCATGGCGCTGGTCGCAGGCTGGGTGGGCTGGGCGCTGGTGTCAATCAGCTGGGCAGGGTCCACCACCGACGCCATCCGCTGGACGACCTTTCTCATCATCAGCAGCGGAGTGATGCTGGCCATTCCGATCACGGCATCGTCACGCAGGTATCTGTCGTGGGTGCTGGGTGCGCTGGGGGCGGCATTCGTATTGTCAATTCTTGGTGCGCTGGCCGAGGTGTTCGCTGGCGTGCGCTTCCCCGCCTCGGCGCTCACGCCGCGCGAGGGCGCATTCGCCGCCACGTCGTTCTTCGGCAACCAGAACAACTTCGCCACGTATCTGTCGCTCACCCTGCCCTACCTGGTGCTGTTGCCGGTGGTGGCACGCGACGCCCGAGTGAGGATCCTCGGGGCGGCGGGCGCGATCGTGGCGATCGTCTTCATCCTTTTCAGCGGCTCGAAGGCCAACCTCGGGGCGGTGGGAATCATCCTCGTCGGCATGCTCGTGGTGCTCGCCACCGACCGCTCCATGCGCCGCGCCTTTGTGGCGAGCGTGGTCGTGGTGGGGGCGGCACTGGCCCTCATCATCCCTTCGCTCTTCGGGGCCGGCATCGTGCCCATCCCCCAGCAGGCGGTGGCAAAGCTGAGCTTCAGCACCCTGCAGGCCCAGGTGAGTTCGGGCCAGGGCTCGGGTGCGGTGCGCAGCACACTGCTCACCAAGGGCATCGACATCGCGGCGAGCACCGGTGGAGTGGGCGTGGGCGCCGGCAATGCCGAGAACACCGTGCGATCTGAGAATGGCTACGAAGGCGTTGCCAACCTGCACAACTGGACCCTCGAAGTGCTCGTGGACACCGGCGTTGTGGGTCTGGTCCTCTACGCCACGCTCTACATATTTATGCTCGTGGGCTGCTTCCGTGCCGCCCGCGGCAGCGGTGACCCGCTCATGCGGTACATGGGACTTGCCGGGCTTCTTGCCCTGCTGGGGTTCATCACCGGCAGTCTCGCGTGTTCCACGGTCATCGCCTTCGCGCCCATGTGGATCACCTTCGGTCTATGCCTCGCCACCATCGTGCTCGCCCGACGAGCCGGCCCCGACGGGAGAATCCCCTGAGCGATTCCGGCGCCCTGCGCATTCTCATGCTCAGCCACATGTATCCGAGCCCGGTCAATCCGACCGGCGGAATCTTCGTGCACGAACAGGTGAAGGCCCTCTGCGACCGCGGCCACGATGTGCGCGTGGTGTCTCCCAAAGGTTGGGTGCCACCGGGTCTCAGCCGATGGGCGTCGTACCGCGACGTGAAGCCGCGGGCGGAGATTGACGACGTGCAGGTGTACTACCCGCGCAAGCTCACGCTTCCCGGCGCGCGTCTGGGCCACCGCAACGCCGACGCCTTCCTGTTGGGCGTGCGGAGAACCGTGCAGGGTATCCACCGTGAGTGGCCAATCGACGTGATCCACGCGCACATGGTTGTGCCCGATGGCTGGGCGGCCGCTCGTGTGGGGCACGGGCTCGGCGTGCCCGCCGTGGGCACCGCCCATCGCGCCGACGTGCTCGACATCCCCGCCATGGGTGCGGCACCGCGTATGCGGGTGGCCGAGGCCATCGAGAATCTTGACGCCGTGGTGACGGTGAGCCACGCCATCGGCCAGGCCGCAGACGCCATCGCCCGACCCCGCCGGGCAATCACGGTGGTGCCCAATGGCGCCGACGCCACAGTGTTCATGCCCCGCGACGCACGCGTGGCCCGCGAACGCCTGGGGCTTGATCCAGATGCGCCCACCATCTCGTACGTGGGCAAGTTGGTGCCGCGCAAGGGCGTTGACGACCTCATCGAGGCCATGGGAATCCTCGCCCGCCGCCCCGAGGGCGCACCGGCTCTGGTGATGGCCGGGATCGGCGAGATGCGCGGGCCGGCGGAGGCCCGGGCACGCGAGTTGGGCATTGCCGATCGCATTACGTGGCTTGGCAAGGTGCCGCACGATGACGTGGGGTGGGTCATGTCAGCGGGCGACATATTTGTGCTGCCGAGCCTCTCGGAGGGCCTTCCCACCGTGGTGTGCGAGGCCATGGCGTGCGGGCTGCCGGTTGTGGCCACCGCGGTGGACGGCACGCCCGAGATCGTGGACGACCCGGCCACCGGCCTGCTGGTGCAGCCGAAGGACCCGGTGGGGCTGGCGGCAGCGCTCGCCCGGGTGATGGGTGACGCCGCGCTGCGTGCTGCCATGGGTGCCGAAGCCCTTCGGCGCAGCGAGGCCGACTACACGTGGGCGGCCAACGCCCTGCGCATGGAGGACGTGTACCGGCGGGTGATCGCCACTTGACTGTGGCCACCGACGGCGTGGCCGTGGTGCTTCAGGCATCAGGCCCCAATGCGCTGGGTATCATCCGATCGCTGGCAGCCCGGGGCATTCCGGTTCTCGCCACCGACTGCGACCCCAAGGCGCTCGGCATGCTGTCGCGGCATGCAAGGGCCGAGGTCGTGCGCGACCCGGTGGGCGACCCCGCAGGATTCCTCGACGATCTCGCGGCGCTGGGACGATCGCTCGACGTACCGGGTGTGCTCTTTCCCACGCACGACGAGGCCATTGAGGTCGTCGGCCCGGCAGAGGCCCACATCGGCCAGTGGTTCCGCATGCCGTGGAGCCCGTGGGCCGACCTCTCGCCCTACATCGACAAGTCCGGTCAGCACGCCGCGGCACGGCGCATTGGGTTCCCTGTGCCCGCCACTCTCGAGCCCACAGATGAGAACGACGTGCGTGCTGCCATCGGCGAAATGCGGTTCCCCGTCATCCTCAAGCCGCGTGTGGACCCCGCCGGCTTCAAACGCACATTTGGGCGCCAGGTGCTGCAGGCCGAGGACGCCGACGCACTGCTTCGGCAATGGGACCGCGCCGAAGCCCACCTGCCACAGATCTCCGAGGTGATCCCCGGGGGCGATGAGTGCTTGTGGACCCTCGGCAGCTACCGCGATGCCAGCGGCACACCATTGGCGTCATTCACGGGACACAAGCTTCTTCAGTGGCCCGTCGGGTTCGGCACCGCCCGGGCCGCCGAGGCGTGGTGGGACCCGAGCCTGGCCTGGCGATGCCATGCGCTGCTCGATGAGATCGGCTTCCATGGCATCTCGCAGGTGGAGGTCAAACGCGATACCCGCGACGGCCGTGACTACCTGATTGAGGTCAACCCGCGATCGTGGCTGTGGATTTCCCTCGCCACCGAGGTGGGGGTCAACATTCCCGAGGCGGCCTTCCTCGATGCCGTCGGGCGCCCACACACGTGGCCCGAGGGGCACCGCAGCGACGTCCGGTGGGTGCTGGGTGCCAAGCATCTTGGTGCGAGTGCCGACAAGCTGCGCAGGGGTCGCCTGGGTCGCCGCGAACTCACCCGCACGCTCAAGCCACCGATCATCGATGGCGTGTGGTCGGTATCCGACCCGCGTCCGGGCATCGACCAGATGCGTCGGCTTCTCACTCGGAGGATCGGATGACCACGCTGTCCATCCGCATCACCGGAGCCCGGGAGGCATTTGTCGCGCGCGCGCGATGGGTGCTGGAGACCATGGCCGAGGGCCTTGGCCATGAGGCCGTCTTCACCGATGATGCCAGCGACATCACCTATGCCCCGGACCCGCCCGAGTCGGGCATCTGGATCCCCATGCAGCGTGAGGCACAGGCATTCTTCGAGGGGCAGGAGGCATTCCCGGGCGAGGCAGTTCACCATGCCGCCGGGCTCACGCTGCTGTTTGCCCCGACGGCGGAGGACGCACCCATCCCCGGCGACATCGTGGCAAGCGCCTTCTATCTGCTGGCCCGCTGGGACGAATATCGCGTGGCCGACCGTGACCGCTTCGGGCGGCTGCCATTTGCGCGCAGCGCCTTCACGCACATCGAGGGGCTCGACATCGAGGACCCCGCGGTCGAGGGGTACCTCGCTGCACTCCGAACCGCCCTCGGTCTTCCCGCGCCCAGCTCCTGGACCGTGCACCTCACCCACGACATCGACCGTATTCGGCGGCACACGCCCCGGGGCATCGCCCGGTCAGTGAAGCGCCGGGGCCCAACCGCTGTGCGCGATCTGGTGCACCACGATCCGTGGGACAACCTCACCGATCTGCTTGAGACCACATGGCGGCGGGGGTTGAGGTCAACCGTGTTCCTCATCGGGCGCAACCGACACCGCCTTGATGGCACCCCACGGCGGACGTACGAACGCGAACGGCGCAACCTTGCGGCCGCGGTGCACGCGATGGGTGGCGAAGTGGCACTGCACGGCGCCTTCGCGTCGTCGGAGAGCGGGCAGGCACTAACGGAGGAGGTCGCGGTGCTGCGCGGCGAGGCCGGCGACATCCGCGGCGTGCGCTTTCACTACCTGCGCTTCAGGTACCACGACACCGCCCTGCGGGTGGAGCGCGCCGGACTCGCCTACGACGCCAGCCTCGGTTTCAGTGAGCGCCCGGGGTTCGCAGCCGGTTACGCGAGGCCATTCCGTCCCTGGATCGTGGGCGAGGAGCGCGCCGCACACATTCACCTGGTGCCGCTTGCGGTAATGGACACCACGCTGCACTCGCATCTCGGCCTGGCCGCAGATGACGCGCGCGACAAGGCATTGGCCGTGCTCGACCGCGTGCGCATCGCCGGTGGCTGCGTGGCGCTGCTCTGGCACAACACCTACCTGGCCGAGGAGCGGGCACCCGGCTACGACCGCCTGTGGGAAGACCTGCTCGACGAGTTGATGGCCAGGGGAGCGACCCTGGGGCCCATTTCCCCGCCCGATCGCCCTGAGGGTGCACGCCTCGACGGTCGCCACATCGTGCACCTGACAAGCGTGCACAGCCCGCGTGACGTGCGGATCTTCCATAAGGAGATCGGTGCGCTCACCGCCGCAGGTGCCGAGGCCGAGGTCATGGCCGCACCACGCGGCGGTGGCCGGCTCGGGCGCATGACCCGCGGGGTGCGCCTGGTCAGGCAGGCGCGCACGGTGGACGCCGACGCGTACCACGTGCACGATCCCGAGCTGCTGCCCGCAGCCGTGTGGCTGCAGCGTGCCACCGGCCGGCCGGTGATCTACGACGCCCACGAGTATCTTGGCGAGACCACACGCACCAAGCGGTGGATCCCGGGGCCACTCAGGCGTCCCGTTGCGGCGCTGGCCGCAGGCATGGAACGCGCCGCAGGCCGCAGGTTGTCCGGCGTGGTCACCGCCAATGAGGATCTGGCTGCCCGCTTCGCCGCCGCGGGATGCCGGGCCGTGAGCGTGAGCAACAACCCCTATGCCGCACAGTTCGGTGACCCGGGCGAGCCCGAGGGGCCCATCGTGCTGTACGTCGGGGGTCTCGGGCCGCTACGCGGCCTTCCGCTCATGCTCGAGGCATTCCCGCGGGTAGGTGTGGACGGCGCGCGGCTACTGCTGGCCGGTCCGGGCGAGGTGGGGACGCTTCCACCGGACATCGAATACCTAGGTGTGGTGGATCACTCGGCAGTGCCGGATCTGCTCAGGCGATCAGCGATTGCCTGGATCCCGCTTCGGCGCCATGGCAACTACGACCGCGCGGTACCCACCAAGTTGGTGGAGGCCATGGCCATGGGTCGCCCGGTGGTGGCCAGCGACCTGCCGCGCATGGCAGCGATCGTGCGGGCCACCGGGTGCGGCATCGTGGTGCCATTCGACGATCCCGATGCCCACGCTGCTGCCATCCGCAATCTGCTGCAGGACCCCGATCGTGCCCGTGCCATGGGTGCGGCAGGCCGTCAGGCATTCCTCGACGGCATGGCGTTTGAGAACGAGGCCGATGCCCTCACGTCGTTCTACGAGGAGGTTCTCGGCTGATGGCACGCGTGCTCTATGTCTCGCAGTACTTCGTCTCCGCCGATCAGCCGGGTGGCGTTCGCCACTGGCAGCACACCCGGGCACTCGCCCGCGCCGGACACGACGTCACGGTGGTCACCAGTTACGTGCAGCACAAGGAGCGCACAATCCCCGAGGAGTATCAGGGGCGGCGCATCGTGAAGTCGCGTGAAGACGGCGTCGATGTCATCCGCTGCTACTCAACGCCGGGCTACGGGCGCGATATGCGCTCACGCATGAGCAACTACGCCACATTCGCGCTGTGGTCGGTGCTGGCCGAACTCCGCATCCCGCGCCCCGACGTGGTCGTGGCGTCATCGCCACCACTGCCCGCTGCTGCTGTTGCCGCGGCATTTGCAAGCGCGAGGGGATGCCGGTTGCTTCTCGAAGTGCGCGACCTCTGGCCCGATTCCATCATTCCCATGGGCGTGGTCAAGGATTCCCGCGTGATCGCCGCTGCACGGAAGATGGAGCAATACGCCTACCGGCGGGCCGACCGTATCGTGGCGCTCACCGAGGGCATCCGGGATGGCATCGCGGCACAGGGCATTCCGGCGGGTCGCATCAGCCTCATCACTAATGGAATCGATCTGGACATCGCAGGCGGTGAGCACCCGCCCGCCGACGTGGGCGTGCCAGACGACGCCTTTGTCGCCATGTACGTGGGCAATCACGGCACCTACTCGTCGCTGGGCACAGTACTGCAGGCCGCGAAGATGCTGGGGGACGACCCATCCATCCGCATCGTCCTGGTGGGAGGCGGCGACCAGAAGCCCATGCTGCAGGAGATGGCCCGCGACCTCGGCCTGCAGAACACCACCTTCATCGGATCGGTGCCCAAGCACGCGGTGCCGTCGTATCTCGAGCGTGCCGATATCGGGCTCATCCCGTACCAGGACATGCCCTTGTTCGCTGGGGCGCTGCCCAACAAGACGTTCGACTACATGGCCGCTGGCAGGCCGCTGCTCGCCGCTGCACCAGTTGGCGAGCTGACCGGGCTCATCGACCGTGCCGACTGCGGATGGAACGTGGCGCCGGAAGACCCCGCGGCCATGGCCGCCGCCATCCGCGACGCCGCCGGCAACCGGGCCACGGGGCTCGCCAGAGGCGCCCGGGGCCGGGAGTACGCACTGGCCGAATACGACCGTGCAGTGCTCGCAGCGCGCTTCGTGCGGCTGGTGGACGACCTCGCAGCATCCCCCCGTGCGCGCAGACGACGGCGGCCCGCGAGATGACCATTGCATCGCCCGATGAACCGCTCCGCTACCGTGGGGAGCACGTGCAGCAGATCGTTCCCGACACCGAGGCTGGCAGGGCGGCAGCCACTCGTCCGGTCGGCGGCGCAGCGAAGCGTGCCCTCGACCTCGTGGTCGCAGTGCCCGCGACGATCGCGCTCGCACCGGTCATGGCCGGCATCGCCCTCTGGGTGCGCCGCGACTCCGACGGCCCGGCCATTTTCCGCCAGGAGCGGGTGGGTGCGTTTGGCAAGCCGTTCAGGGTCCTCAAGTTCCGTTCGATGGTCATGAACGCCGAGCACATCGGGGCCGGGCTCGCCGTCACCGAGGACGACGACCGCATCACCCGCGCCGGGCGCATCCTCAGGCGCCTGTCGCTCGACGAGCTGCCGCAGCTGATCAACGTGGTGAAGGGCGACATGAGCCTTGTGGGGCCCCGGCCCACCGTGCCATGGCAGGTGGAGCGCTACGACGCCACCCAACGGCGGCGGCTTCTGGCACGGCCCGGGGTGACCGGGCTGGCCCAGGTGCGTGGCCGGGCATCTATCCCCTGGTCGGCGCGCATCGCGCTAGACGTGGACTACGTGGACAACTGGCGCATGGCCCGCGATCTGCGCATCCTTCTTGAGACGGTGCGTGTGGTCGTCCGTGGCGAGGGCTCATACCGCGGCGAGAGCGGTGGATTCGACCTCTCGGAGGGCACCGGTGGCTGACTCCCCGTCGGTGCTGCTCACCTGTGCCGGGCAGCGCGTGGACATCGTGCGGGCCTTCCGCGACGCCCTGCATCGCCGCGGCGAGGGTGGGCGGGTCGTCGTGAGCGACCTCGACCCGCTGTCGCCATCGCTGTACGCGGCCGATCTGGTGGTGGCGCTGCCGCCCGTGGACGACCCGGGGTACGGGCGTGCGGTGGCCGACGTCGTGGCCCGCGAGGGCGTGGGGGCCGTGCTTCCCCTCACCGACCTCGATCCGGTGGTGCTGGCCGAGGCGGCACCCCTGATTACCGAGGCAGGCGGGCGGGCATTCCTTCCCACCCCGCAGGTGGCGGCCGGGTGCCAGGACAAGTGGCTGTGCCACGAGATGCTTGAGGCGGCGGGACTTCCATCGCCACCCACCTGGCAACTCCGCACCGTCGATCAGTTGTCGCTGCCCTTTCCGGTGATGATCAAGCCGCGCATCGGGTTCGCCGGTCGGTGGATCCACCGTTGCGACGACACCGACGAGCTCGACTTCTTCCTGGCACGCACACCCGTGGCCAGCGTCATCCAGAAGGCGCTCCCGGGCGAGGAGTTCAGCATCGACTGCCTGGGGTCGCTGGACGCGCGCGCAATCGGTGCAATTCCCCGCTCCATGCTGCAGAGCAAAGGCGGCGAGCAGATCAAGGGCGAGACGCTTGACGACCCGCAGCTGGTGGACCTCGCGGCGCGCACTATCGAGGGGCTCGGCCTGGTGGGCCCCTGCACCATCCAGTGCTTCCGCGAGAATGGCGACATCCTTGGCATCACCGACATCAACACCCGCTTCGGCGGTGGCTTTCCGCTGCCCCTCGCGGCGGGCGGCGACTACCCCGTCCTCATCCTCGCAATGGCTGCAGATGAGGACGTCCCGCCCCGCCTCGGAGATCACCGCGCGGGTGTCGTGATGACACGATTCCTCTCGGAGCGCATCCTCATGCGCGATGGTGAGGCACTCATACCCATGGCGGACCGCGGCGAGGAGGCGATGACCAGTGGCATCTGATCGCGAGATCACCCTGGGGGACGTGGGGCGCACCATCTGGCGGGGCAAGTGGTACATCATCATCGCCGCAGTGGTGGGGGCGGTCATCGGGCTTCTCTTCACCTTCACCTCAACCACCCAGTACACGGCGTCGGCAAAGGTGTACCTGGGCCAGGCCACGACCATGATGGGCAACCTCGCCCAGACCGCCGGCACCAACCCGCTCACCGCGGCCACGATCCTGCAGGGTGATGTGGTGGTGGACGCCGTGGCGGAGAAGACCGGTCTCACGCGGTCGCAGGTGAACGCCGGCACCGACATCTCTGTGCCGCGGGCCCCCGGTACCACCAGCACCAACCAGCCGGCCATCGCCACCATCACCGCACGCACAGGGAGCACCGACACCTCCATCGCGCTGGCCAATGCCTACGCCGAGGTGGCGCTGGCGGGGGCCAACAGCGGCTACGCGAGGGTGCAGCAAACCCTCGAGAACCAGGTGCGCGTGGCAACGGCCGACGTGGCTGCCCTGCGGGCACAGGCCAACCGGGGTGGCGGGAGCCAGTCGGCGATCATCTCCCAGCTGGCGTCGCTGCGCACTGATCTGGCCACCGCGCAGTTGCAACTGGCGCGCATACAGCAGATCGAGGCGCCGGCCGTGGTCTCGCTCGCGAAGAGTGCGGCGTCGTCCAGCAGCAGCAGCAACCGGATGCGCACAGCGATTATCGGTGGCCTCATCGGGCTGCTGCTGGGCACCGTCGTGGCCCTCATCGTGGGCGGCACAAGGCGGCGAGGGGCCTCGGCCACCTAGGCCGGGCGCCCACCCATGCGGCTCATCCCGCGTACGCAGAAGGGCATTGCCTGGTTCGTGTCGGGCGTCTGCATTCTTCTGGCCCTCGCAAGCGTGGGGCTGCTGGTGATCTCCGGGGGCCTTGACTCGGGCGACCAACTGGGGACCTCCGAGGGCTTCGTGCCCGCGAAGGCGCCGGTTGGTAACGCCACATCCACCTCGTGGCCCGAGTACGGCTACAACGCCGAACGCACCCGGGCCAATCCGGACCTCGATCTGGCGCCCCCATTCGCCAAGGTGTGGCACCGCGAAGCCAGGGCGCTTGTGGAGTTTCCACCCGTTGTGAGCGATGGCCGCCTCGTGTTCGGCACCAATGGCCGGTACGCATTGTCGCTGAGCGTGGCCACCGGTGGCATCTACTGGTACGTCAAGCTTTCGGGCCGCGTGGCGGCATCGCCGGCGATCGCAGGCGATCTGGTGCTGTTCTCCACCGACGACGGCTACGTGACCGCCCGCCGCTTCGACCACGGGCAGGTGGTGTGGCATCGCAAGGTGGGCTCATCCGTTGAGTCGTCGCCGCTCGTCATTGGCAACCGCGCCTACGTGGGCACTCTCGATGGCCTCGTGAAGTGCCTCAATGTGCGCACTGGTGCGGTGATATGGACCTCCAAGGCAGCGGGCGCAGTGAAGTCGAGTCTCGCGCGATCGGGCAGGGACGTGGTGGTGGGCGACTATGGCGGTCAGGTCACCGCGTTCAATGCGCGCACCGGACGGATTCGTTGGCAGGCCACCAGCCCGGGGCAATTGCTCGGGGGTCCCGGCACCTTCTACGCAAACCCCGCCGTGGCCTACGGTCGCGTCTATGTGGCCAACGTCAATGGGCGCGTCATTGCACTCGATGCCAACGACGGATCCGTGGCCTGGGTGCGGGTGCTTGGAGACTGGGTGTACTCAAGCCCCGCCGTGAGCGGCGACACCGTGTACGTGGGTTCCTACGACCATCGCCTGTATGCCTTCTCTGCAGTGACCGGTGGCGTGCGCTGGTCGTACGACGCGGGAGAGCGCATCGCCGGATCACCCACGGTCATCGGTGGGCTGGTGTGGTTCGCGACGCTTGCACGTAATCCGCGGCAAGGGCGTACCTACGCCATTGACACCACGACCGGGCGGCGAGCCTTCACGTTCCCCGATGGGCGCTACACGCCCGCGGTGGGCGTGGACGGGCGGCTGATCCTCACGGGGGTCCGCACCCTCTACGGGCTGGCGCCCACCCCATGAGCATCCGGCAGGTGGCGCGGGCGGCAGCCGTCGTCGCCCTCTTCGGAATCCTCTCCCGCACCCTCGGGTTCGTACGCGAGATCGTGTTGGCGGGTGTGTACGGCACCACGGCGCAGACCGATGCCTACGTCAATACACTGTTTCTGGTCAACACGGTGGCGGCGGTGCTGCTCTACGTGCTCACAACGCTGCTCATCCCGGTGTTCCAGCAGGAGCGCGAGCGATCCGGTACCGACAGTGCGTGGGGGCTCCTGTGGTCCATCTTCGCCTGGGTGGGCATTGTGCTCATTGCGCTCACGGCGTTCATTGCCATCTGGCCCGAGGGACCAGTGGCGCTGTTCGACATGGGGCCCGAGCGTTCCCAGATCGCCGCAGACCTCCTGCGGGTGATGGCACCCGCACTGATGCTGCAGGGGTTCAGCGCCCTGTTCACCGCAATCCTGCAGGTGCACGGGCGCTTCACCGGGCCAGCAGCCGTGGGCGTGGCGTTCAACACAGGAATTCTGATCGGTGTCATCGCTGGCGCCGGCACCATCGGCATCACCGCGGCCGCCTGGGGCGTCACGCTGGGCGCGTTGCTGCAGGTGCTGTTCCAGCTCCCGCAGTTCAGTCGCGAGGCCCGGAACGGGGGCGGGCACATGTCGCTCAGGCACCCCAGTCTTTCGCCCACGCTGGTGCTCGCCATCCCCGTGCTCGCGGCATCGGTGCTGCAGCAGATCAACTCATTCACCGACAAGCTCTTCGCCTCGTCGCTCGAGGCCGGCCGCAACGCCGCGCTCTCCTTTGCGAATGCGCTCGGGTCGGCACCCCGCACCGTGCTGCTATTTCCCCTGCTCATGCCGCTCTTTCCTCTTATCGCGGGGTATGTCGCCAAGGGGAAGCGGAACGAGACCGCTGCCGCCTTCCATCGCGCCGCCGGCATCCTGGCACTGGTGGCCATCCCCGTCACGGTATTCATGGCCATCGGTGCGTCGGAGATTGCGCAGGTGGCGTTCGGCCGGGGCAAATGCGATGCCGCATGCGTGTCGGAGATTGCGTCGCCACTGGCCTTCTATGGCGTGGCGGTGTGGGGCAACTTCATCGGCTATCTGCTCAACCGCACCCTCTCGGCCAGCAACCGTGCACGCGAAGTGATGATCGCCACCATCATCAGCGTGGTGGTCACCATCGGGCTTGATCTCGTGTTCCTGCAGCCGATGCAGCAAGCCGGTCTTGCGCTGGC